>JASLDB010000242.1 GCA_030151665.1 Neisseriaceae bacterium | reverse complement strand
TGTTGCTGTGTCAGCAGCGAAGAACACGAACTATACGCACCATCTCACAAACTGTCAAACGATATTTCGAATTAATTTTGCACTTATGACAATATTCATTAAAACACAATGTTTTTTAATGGTTTTTAATTTTCACTTATTTGATCAATCCATCCCATGCCATTGATTCTCAGCATTCAGTACCTTATCCCTTTTGCTTTTTCGCCCTGGATTGAAGCACAATTTTGATTATTTTTTGGCAATCCGTGCCCTTTTTTGTATGACCACCTCAATATAGTCACTCTTTCACACAATAAAACAAAAAGCACTGCTTATTGAAGCAGTGCTTTGGCATGTAATCATCAAAATGCGACTAATTTGGTTTGTTATCCACCATGTGGACATTAATCGTTTGATAAGGGATGTCCACACCCGCTTCATCCAATTTAATTTTGGCTTCTTCTAATATTGCCCAACGTGTTCCTAAAATGTTATCAGTACTGGTTGTATAACGAATTAGAAAATTAATACTGGATGCACCCAAGTCGTCTAGTTCCACTTTGACATCTTGATCTCGCAAAATCGTGGTTTGCTTATCAACAATCTCAGTTAAGATGGTTTTAACTGTTTTGATATTGGCATCATAACCCACACCAATCACAATATCGGTTCGACGCATCTTACTACCTGTTAAGTTAGACACGGCACTATTGACCATCGCATTATTGGGGATGGTATGAATATAACCGTTTGCCTCTCTTAATGTGGTCGAGATAATAGAAATAGCCAACACTGTACCAGCCTTGCCAGACACTTCAACATAATCGCCCACACTCACTGGACGAAATATCACCATAATCAAGCCTGCTGCAAAATTAGACAATGAGCTTTGCAAAGCCAAACCCACAGCAATGCCCGCAGCACCCAACATGGTAATTAAAGGTGCTGTCTTCACCCCCAAGTTACCCAGTGCGATAACAATCGTGAACAA
Organism: Neisseriaceae bacterium; assembly: GCA_030151665.1. Taxonomy (GTDB): domain Bacteria; phylum Pseudomonadota; class Gammaproteobacteria; order Burkholderiales; family Neisseriaceae; genus JASLFS01. Next base: position 16,520 of record JASLDB010000242.1, on the reverse strand, counting down.
AATAATGCCATAGCGCAAAACCAAGGTGATAAAGCCCATGGTCGTGGGGTCTAAATCTCGTTTTTGCATGACCTTGCGACTGTATTTGGTAACCCACTTTGCCATCATTAAGCCAACAATTAAAATCACCACGGCAGAAAATACATTCAAACCATACTGCCAGAGCACTTGTTCATTATCGACCAACCATTGCTGCCATGTCCGTACATCCATGGACACACTCCTTATATATATACTTAGTTATCTGTTAATGCACTCTTTGGGCGAACACTGCCGCCCTTAAGAACAAAAGTTGTTTCACCTTCCCAAAACTCAGCAAGAAAAACATGTTCTTTATTTGCAATATTATGCTGCTGAAGCTGTTCATCCAACCATGCTTCATCTTTTTCAATTTTTTCCAATTCTGAGGTCATGACATTACCGTTCACCATGACGATAACCGATGGCATCGGTTCATCTGCTTTGACAACAGTCAATTGTCCATTGGGCTCTATTTGTGCATACCGCACTTCTTGAAAAGAGCGAATACCTTGTGCATGCAGTATAGAAGCAACATTAATGATATCAATTTTGCTATTTTTGGCTTCGATATTTTCCATAACAAACTGACCATCTTTAATAATGGCAATGGGCACACCAATGGTTACTTTGCGAAAAAAATCAAAATGTTTGGCCACAGTGTTTAAGGCAGCCATCAATGCCAGTCCCATCGTGAGAACCAATATGTATTGATAAAATGGAATGGTATCGCTATACACCACACCACCAATACAAGCACCCAAAATAAAGTTACCAATAAAATCCACAGATGTCATTTGTGATATTTGTGTTTTGCCCATGTAATTCATATAAGCCATAACCATCACAAAACCAACCACAAGCTTTAATAAAGTTAATAGATAATACTCCATGAGGCTGATCCTTTATCAAAAATGAGATATCACACAGCTTGGATATATTTTCACAGCAAATGTTCAAATAAATTACATTAGCATTATTGTATGTCAATTAGGCTTTTCTATCATGGCTTTTTTCATCATTTTGCTGTCGAAACTCTTCATACTGCGCCTCTTGGTGTAAAACAGAACCTTCAGGTGCCATAGAGGTTTTCCCCTCCTCCCAAGGCGAATTCTCAGGGATTTGATCAATGTGAATGGTGGGTCGTGTGTAATCGGGCTGAAACCACAAGTCAAACTTGGCGGCTTTAATCATGGAAATCATCATCGCACTCATGATCAGAATTAATGGGGCACCAGCAAAGATAGAAGCGGTTTGCAATGTTGCTAAATCACCAAAAAACATCAATACAGCAGGCATAAAACACAAAGTAAACGCCCAAAATAACCGATTCCAACGATGTGGTTCTTGATCCACTTCTCTTTGTACCACGGCTGCCAATATATAAGAGATGGAATCAAATGTGGTTGCTGTGAAAATAATGGCCAGCAGTGTAAACACTGCAATCATCACAGCACCCATGGGCAGGGTATTTAAAATTGCAAAAATAGCAGCAAATGAACTTTCATTATTCAAGATGGCGACCACATCCAATTGATTGGTTAATTGCAAATACAAGCCATAATTTCCCAGAACAATAAAATACATCGCGCAGCCAAGACTACCAAAGAAAATTGAACCCACAATAATTTGTCGAATGGTACGCCCTTTAGAAATGCGGGCGATAAATAAACCAATGGTTGGTGCAAAAACCAACCACCATGCCCAATAAAAGACAGTCCAATCCTGTGCAAAAGTAGATGACTGAAATCCATGTGCTTCAAATTGATTGAATGCACCAATATTGGTCATCATCACCAGACTATTGCTCAAAGAACGACCCAAGCTTTCCAATCCAACATTCAGCATAAAAGAACTGGGTCCTACCACAAAGACAACTGCCAAAAATAACAAAGCCAAATAAAAATTAATATTGGATAGCAATTGAATACCGTTTTTCATGCCACGAAAAGCACTGTATGCAAAAATAGCCGTTGTGATCAGCAAAACACCCAGCTGTACCCAAATGTTTTTAGGCACGCCAAATAAGTGGTGCAAGCCCTCTGTAATCATGGGAGACGCCAAACCCAATGTTGTCGCACCACCGCCAATCATGCCAAAAACAAAGAAGATATCAACCAAACTTCCCCATCTGCCTGTCGCTACCTTTTCTCCTAACAATGGCGCCAGGCATTGACTAACTTTCAAAACAGGTTTTTGACGAACATGGTAAAAATACGCAATGGGAATGGCAGGAACCAAATAAATAGCCCATGCCACAGGCCCCCAGTGAAAAATACCATATGTTGATGCCCAGCGAATGGCATCAGCCGAAGCCGGTTCCAAACCAAACGGTGGCGATTGATAATAATATGCCCACTCAATCATGCCCCAATACAAGATACTGGCACCAATCCCTGCACAAAAAAGCATTGCAGCCCAAGACAGGGTTTTAAACTCCACTTCATCCTCAGGTTTACCTGCTTTAATATTGCCAATATCAGAGCAAGCAATATAAGTCACAAAAATAACCGCAGCCACCCCCATGCCCAAATAAAATACACCAAATTTTTGGGTCACGAATTGCTTCACTTCAGCTACCCATTGCGCCCCAGCCACAGGAAAAAACAATAGTGGCAAAGTCACCAATAATAAAATCAAGAGAACCCCGATAAAAGTAAACCAATCTATTCTGGTATCAATCTTACCTTCTGCAATTGCCTTGTTTTCTGGTTTTATTTCTGTAGATAATAACCCCATGCACCCTCCTTTATGATAATTAATTATTTTATTAATCATAACACATTCAATTTGGGCACAAAAAAAGCTGCCCAAGGCAGCTTTTTTAAGTCATCTATGTTAATCAGCAAATTGCTTTTTCACTTGCTCACGACGCTCTTGAGCTTCTAGTGATAAGGTTGCTGTGGGTCGAGCCAATAAACGGCGCATACCAATAGGTTCTTCCGTATCCATACAAAAACCATAGGAACCATCTTCAATTTGACGCAAAGAAGCTTGTACTTTACTTAACAATTTACGTTCACGATCACGAGTACGCAATTCCAATGCATACTCTTCCTCCAAACTTGCACGGTCAGCTGGATCTGGTGTCGATTCTTGCTCTTGTAAATGATTGGTGGTGGCGTTAGCATTGGTCAACAACTCGTCTTGCAAGCTGATCAACAATTCTTTGAAGAACGCTAAATGTTCTTCATTCATATACTCTTCTTCAGGACCATTCCAGTCAAGAATATTTTGCTCGGTTAATTTTGCCATAATTTGTTCTTTCCGCTTGTCGTTATGTAGCCTGGCTACTGCCCAGCGACAAATTCATTAATCGCAGACTAACTCACATCTCTAAATCTATAATACCTTAGCATATTTTCTGTTTTAGCTAATCCGGCGCATCATATCATAGTTTTCAAAAAAAACAGCATGTTCAATCCATTTTTTTAAAACTGTAACATTAACGCAAATACCACGATCGCGATGATACACAATCAAGAGACATGAATGTCAGCATCTTTGTTCTACATTCAATCACCACCACCATCCTTCAAAACCACAACAATTCTTGCACTCATCTATCAACTATTATGCGGCGCTCAAATACCAGCGTAGCAACGCCATGGTCATGGATGGCACAACAGCCGATACCCAAATCCATGCACCCAATACAACCACACTGGCTGAAAAATCAAACTGTTTATAGCGCAAAGCTTTAAATGGTCGACTCAGTGGCTCAAAAATTCGATGCAAACACACCATAATGGGGGCGTACGGCTTGGTGAAACTAAAAAACATGCGCAAAACAGCACCAATTAACAAAGTGTAAGCAAAGGCCTTACTGGCATCGACTAACGTTAATAGCCCATTCAATGCCAAAAGCTTGCCACTAAAATCCACACCCATTGTCAAACCCAACAAACCATGAGCGGTGTACGCGAGGTAAATACCCAATATCGCAGCAGTCAATGCTGCCATATCCATGCGTTTAATGGGTGGAATAATTTTACGCAAAGGTTTCACTGCCCATTGCGTCATGTTGGTGCAAAATTGAGCCAATGGGTGCAAATAGTTTAAACGCCCCAACTGCAATAACATTCGTGCCATGCACAAAATAGCCCACAATTGAGCCAATACCAATAAGGCATTTTGTAACGAAATAGTCATATCGGTATTTCTCCATGTAACTGTCACTGCCAAATATGGGCATTTGCTTTGATTTCAAGAGGGTGCGCACACTATATCGTTGGTTTTGAACTGCGTGCACCAAAAATAGCAGATCCTACTCTCACCATGGTAGAACCCGATGCCACAGCCAGTGCCATATCAGCACTCATGCCCATTGACAAGGTATCAACTGATAAACCCGCTTGTTGCAACATTGACAATAATGTATTCATTTTTTCAAATTGCTTTTTCAGGATGCCAATATCATCTGTTGCACTCGGGATGCACATTAAACCACGCAACTGGATGTTTGGCAGTGCTTGCACGGCTTGAGCTAAATCCAAAACAGCTTCGGCAGAAACACCATGCTTTTGTGGCTCATCTGAAATATTCACTTCCAGACAGACATTTAGTGTTGGCATTTCATTTGGTCGTTGATCGCTCAAACGCTGCGCAATTTTCAAGCGATCAATGGTATGCACCCAATGCGCTTTTTCTGCTACCATTCTGGTTTTATTGGATTGCAAAGCACCAATAAAATGCCATTCAATAGCCAAATCAGATAAATCCGTTGTTTTTTCGGCAAATTCTTGTACATAATTTTCACCAAATAAACGCTGACCTGCTGTATACAAGGTTCTGATATCCTCTGCTGGAAATGTCTTACTCACCGCCAACAATTGCACATCTGTGGCTAGCCGTTGCCCATCAATTATTGCCTGTTGCAGTTGTGCTTGCACCGCTTTATATCTATCTAATAATGTTGCCATTTTTCTTTAATCCCCTTCTTTTCATGCCAAAAACATTTGTATACTTTTTGACTTATGCAAAATCATGTAAGATTGCAATGTGTTTCAATACTACAATACAGCATTCTGACGGCCATTTACCAACACTATATAAACGCGCCAGATATTACAAAAAGGTTTCTAAATCATGCAAATCACTGACTTACTCTCATTTGGGGTCAAAAACAAAGCATCAGACTTACACTTAAGTACTGGCCTGCCACCCATGATACGGGTTCATGGTGATATTCGTCGCATTAATTTGCCTGATACAACCGCTGAACAAGCATTCACCATGATTACTGATGTGATGAATGACACACAACGTAAAATTTTCCAACAAGACTTGGAAGTGGACTTTTCATTTGAATTACCGAATGTGGCCCGTTTTCGTGTGAATGCGTTTATGTCACATCGTGGCCCTACTGCTGTATTTCGTACTATTCCCAGTACAGTATTAACCCTAGAACAACTGGATGCACCACCGATTTTTAAAAACATCGCCGAAACCCCTCGTGGCTTGGTGTTAGTAACGGGCCCAACGGGCTCTGGTAAATCAACCACCTTAGCGGCAATGATTGACTTTATTAATGAACATCACCAAGGCCATATCCTGACCATTGAAGACCCTATTGAGTTTGTACACCACAGTAAAAAATGCTTGGTCAACCAACGTGAATTGCATGAACATACCTTAAGTTTTGCCAATGCCCTAAAATCTGCTTTACGTGAAGACCCGGATGTTATTTTGGTGGGTGAGATGCGTGACCCTGAAACCATTAGTTTGGCACTAACTGCGGCAGAAACGGGTCACTTGGTATTCGGTACTTTGCATACAACAGGTGCAGCCAAAACAGTTGACCGTATTGTAGACGTTTTCCCTGCTGGTGAAAAAGAGATGGTTCGCTCCATGCTATCAGAAAGTTTGCGTGCCGTGATTTCACAGTCACTGCTGAAAACCAAAGATGGCTCTGGTCGTGTGGCTGCCCATGAAATTATGATTGCCACCCCTGCCATTCGTAACTTGATTCGCGAAAACAAAATTGCTCAAATGGCGGTTATCTTGCAAACGGGTCAACAATACGGTATGCAAACCCTTGACCAAAGCTTACAAGCCTTAGTACGCCGCAATATTGTGAGTATCGAAGCAGCACGTACCAAAGCACAAAATGCTGGTACATTCTAACAAAGGTGACAAATATGGCTGACCAAAAAAACAGTACCCAAGAATTACTCGGTATTTTAGACAGCATTGCCAATGATACTGTTACAACCGAACCCACAGAGCAAAATAACTACTATCAGCAACTCGAGCGCATCATGTACATGGCTGCACAAAAAGATGCTTCAGATATTTTTATCGCCCCATCGTTTCCACCTGCGATTAAGGTCAATGGCGTTATTACGCCTTTATCCAAAAAGCCCTTGTCCACAGAACAAGCCCGTCAAATTGTTTATTCAACCTTGCGTGAGCAACAAGAGCGACAATTTGAAGAAGCATTAGAACTCAGTTACGCCATTAACTTAAATGAAGATGTTCGTTTTCGTGTGAATGCCTACCATGAACAAGGCCGTGTTGGCATGGTGATGCGGAAAATTAACACTGAAATCACCACATTAGAAGAGCTACAAATGCCGGATGTGTTAAAACGCTTATCGGTATTAAAACGTGGTTTGGTGATTGTTGTGGGCGCAACAGGTTCAGGTAAATCCACTACCTTGGCTGCCATGGTGGATCGACGCAATAAACTATTGCCAGGCCACATCATTACCATCGAGGACCCGATTGAGTTTGTCCATCGTCACCAAAAAAGCATTGTCACCCAGCGTGAAATTGGTTTGGATACCGACAACTGGCACACAGCATTGAAAAACGCCATGCGTCAAGCACCCGATGTGGTGGTGATTGGTGAAATTCGTGACGAAGAGAGTATGAGCCACGCCTTGCAATTGGCACAAACAGGCCACTTATGTTTATGCACCTTGCACGCCACCAATGCCAACCAAGCCTTAGAACGTGTTGTGAACTTTTACAATGAAGAGCGTCATGCGCAAGTCTTCATGGACTTGGCATTGAATTTGGCTGCCATTGTGTCACAACGATTGGTTTTAAAGAAAGATGGTTCTGGTCGCCTTGCTGCCTTGGATATCATGTTAAATACCCCTGCCATTCAAGACCATATTTTCAAAGGAAAAGTTGCAGAAATCAAAGAGGTAATGGAACGCTCCCAAGATGATGGGATGCAAACTTTTGATGGCCATTTGGTTCGCCTGTTTCAAGCTGGCATTATCGAATACGATGAAGCCTTGCGCAATGCTGACTCATCTAATGATGTTCGATTGGCGATTAAACTTTGGCAAGACGGTGCCGTTCAGGAAGAAACCACTTTTATTGATCGACTAGACAATTTAAATCTTCTGTAAGTTCCCGTATCAGCGTATGATAAAGAGAATACAAACCAGTCGCTTAATCCGTGACTGGCTTTTTATTCTCTTTTTTATTTTGCAGTGGACTTCCCATGAAACCCGATACGATCAACTCACTGTCTGAGCCACAAAAAGGCCTTATTCTCGCGATAGTGTGTTACCTCATTTGGGGTGGCTTCCCCATCTTTTGGTATCCCATCACCACCTCAGCCATGCCCGCCAGCCAAATATTGGCACAGCGCATTGTTTGGTCTTCTCTGTTTGCCTTATTGGCTATTTTTGTCTTTAAGCAGCAAAAAACACTGTGGCAAGCCATGACCACACCCAAAGTATTGGGCATTTTCTTGTGTTCTGCTGCTGCACTTGGCGGCAACTGGTTACTGTACTTGTGGTCCATATCCAATAAACATCTGCTGGATGCTAGCTTGGGCTACTTTATGTCCCCCTTATTCAATATTTTATTGGGCCGTTTGTTTTTCCAAGAGCAATTAAAACCTATCCAGGCTGTAGCCATTTTATTAGCAGGCAGTGGCGTATTGTGGTTGGCATTTTTAACTGGCCATATTCCATGGGTTGCTATTGGTCTTACCTTGTCTTTTGGCTTCTATGGTTTATTACGGAAGATTGCCCCATTGGATGCATTGCCTGGCTTGGCATTAGAAACCTTGTGTATGTTGCCCTTTGCCCTACTATACCTTGCGATTTGCCAACAAACTGGCCAATTATACTGGGACAATTTAACAACTTTTCAATTGATCATCTTACTTGGTTCAGGCATTGTGACCACCATTCCACTATTAATGTTTGCTGCGGGTGCCAAACGCATCCCCATGTCTCACATGGGCATTATTCAGTATATTTCCCCCACCATCCAATTTTTGATTGGTTTATTCCTCTTTCACGAATCATTCGATCAAAACCGCTTTATCGGTTATATCTTGGTTTGGTGTGCGGTGATTTTGTTTATCACTGGCAGCTTAATGACCAAAAAGAAAACAAGTTAATCGCCGCAAATAAAAAATCCTGCCATTTGGCAGGATTTTTTATGGGTATCCCAATATCAATTACAAGCTCATCAATGATTTTTTCACTGAGGCCACATTCTCATCTTGCTTAAATGGACCCACTTTCACCAAATATTGCTGACCTTCACGCACCATACTTAATTGGTATGGATTGGTTTTGTGATTAGCGACCTTGGTTAACTCACCTTGGGTTTTTTGCATAAATTGCTGAGCTTCTTGTACCGATTTAAACGTATTTAATGTGACATACACATTGGCTACTGGTTCTTTTGGCAGTTGCCCTGGCAGCATTTGTTCCACTTTAACATTGGTCACGCCTTTATTGACAAAGTCCAATTGTTTCGCGGCGGCATAAGATAAGTCCATCACACGGGTGCCTGAAAAAGGACCACGATCATTAATGCGAACAATAACTTCTTTGCCATTGCTCAAATTGGTCACTTTGGCATAACTTGGAATCGGCAAAGTCGGGTGAGCAGCTGTCATGGCATTTTTGTCATAACGTTCACCAGAAGCCGTTTTGCGACCATGAAATTGATTGCCATACCAAGATGCCTTGCCACTTTGTTCAAACTGAGCAACTTGTTGCAATGGATAATAACGCTTGCCAGCGACTGCATAGCTTAAATTTGCTGTACGAACCAATTTCTCCATCTTAACAATAGCGTCAGGTGCTTGTGTAACAGTTGATTGTGCTCTTTGTGGAGCCACAATCAAGTTTGTTTTGGCAGCGTGTGGTTCTGCAGCGGCGGGTGACAATAGGCTACTCATGACACCAACGAAAGCCACTAAACTAACGAAAAACACATTTTTAACCAAAACAACCTCCTTTATCGAGTTAATAACGCAATGCCTGAATGAAAAAATAAAGGCATAAGGAAGGGGACTATTCCCCTCCCACAAAATCCAACTGTCGCCAAGCTTCAAAAACCATGATGGCAACGGTATTGGATAAATTCATGCTGCGACTGCCTTCTTTCATTGGCAAACGCAATTTTTGTTCAGTGGGTAGACTGTCTAGAATGTCAGCAGGCAAACCGCGCGTCTCAGGGCCAAACATAAAAACATCGCCTTCTTGTAGCAATGTTTTATCAGGTCGAGCACTGCCTTTGGTCGTGAGCGCGAAAATGCGACGACCCGCTAAAGCCGCCAAACAGTCTTGGTAGTTTTCATGAACACTCACATTGGCGAATTCATGATAATCCAAGCCAGCTCGACGCAATTTGGCTGAATCCAAAGGAAAACCCAAGGGCTTTACCAAGTGTAAATCGACGCCAGTATTGGCGCATAAACGAATGATATTACCCGTGTTTGGGGGTATTTCTGGCTGGTATAAAACAACGCTAAACATATAAATCAGGCACTTACTAAAGTCGCCACTATGCACGAAATATTTGCCTTTGGTCAAATATTTTATTTCAACCATGTAACAAAGCCCAAATATAAATCTGCCAAGCGCCCATGTTTTTTAGCTCTCGACAAGCCTCCTTCACTGTTGCACCAGTGGTCACAACATCATCTATTAACAATAGTTTACGGTTTTTCACATTGGCAGTACTTGTAAATGCCATGCGCACATTACTGCGCCGTTTTTGAGCACTCAATTGACTTTGGGGTAAACGGTGCTCTCGTGACAAATCCTGTGTTGCCAACACAATTTGTTGCTGCTTGGCAATCGCCTGTGCCAATACCAAGCTTTGATTGAATCCTCGCTCACTGAGTCGCTGTTGACTTAATGGCATGGGAATCACCACATCAAAATCAATTGTCTCTAACCAAGGTGGCGGTGCTTGTAACATCCAATTGGCCAAAACTTGCCCATAAGCTTGATCTTTTTTAAACTTAAAGGCATGTAAAACCTGACTGATGGGTACACCATAATCGTAGCTAGCCCAAAGTGCATCATGATGATGCACTTGTTGTTGGCAACCACCACAAACCATCTGCATACTCATGGGCAAAGGTTGTGCACAATATTGGCACATATTTTCGTCTTTTTTCTGCGCCTCAATCACAGCTTGACACGCATGGCAAACCACGCCATGTACTACTTGATGGTGACAGAGCACACAGGCTTTGGCACAATATTGACTCTTCAACCACTGTCCACAACGCCATAAATTTGCTCTCATGAACACACCTTCTACTGTTTGTTTTTTACATGGTTGGGCTGCCAACCACCACGTTTTTGATAATTTAATCAACGCATTACCAAATGATTACAATTATTTGAACTGGGACTTGCCCGGTCATGGTGCCAATGCCCCATACTCAGGTTCGTTTGATATTGTCACCATTGCAGATCAATTGGCACACAAACTCCCTGAACAAACCCATTTGGTGGCGTGGTCACTGGGTGGTTTAATCGCCATGTATATTGCACAGCGCCATCCACACAAAGTGAAAAGCTTGGTGTTGACCTCAACATTTGCCAAATTTTTACGCAGTGATGACTACCCTGCAGGCTTAAAATCACCTGCTCTTGGCAAAATGATTGATTTATTCTCGGCTGACTATCCCAAGTACATGAAACAATTTTTGCAATTGCAAATGATGTACAGTCAAGAGCATAAAAAAGTCATTGATGAACTGATGCCTACCATCACCCAATATGGCTGCCCTAGCGCGTTAAGCGATGCCTTAAATGCCATTGAACAATCTGATGCCCGTGACATTTTGCCAAAAATTCATGCGCCTACACTCTTGATTTTTGGCAATAAAGACACCATTACTCCTGTTGCCATGGCCGATTATTTACAAGAACACATTGCCAATAGCACATGCCACATCGTAGACAAGGCTGCACATGCCGTCTTTTTGTCGCACGAAACTGCTTTTATCGACACCATTACCCCATTTTGGAAACAATGCAATGAATGAAAATATAGAGCACCAAGCCAATGATTGGTTCATACACCGTCATTTGGCACAAAACATGGATGCTCGTTTAGATTGGCTGAAAACCAGCCCCAAAGCGATTTTACTGGCTGGTTGTGACTTTGATGAAAGCCGAGAGTTATTGGCAAAACGCTATCCGAATGGCCAGTTCACCGAAATGGATAACAATGCTACACATTTGGCCATTGGGCAAAAAATGCGCCAAAGCAAAAAATCATTGTGGCAAAAATTGGGCAAAGACAAATTACAATCGATTGAACAAGCTTTAGACGCCCCTTTTACCAGTGCTAGCTTTGATATGGTGTGGAGCAATCTGGGTTTATTTCAAGCCAAAGAACCCACTGCTTTGTTTGAGCGCTGGTCAGATGTTTTGCGTGTGGATGGCATGGTGTTTTTAAGCTATTTTGGCCCCGATACTTTCCAAGAAATTAAAGCCTTGCTCAATGAGCATGGCATAGTAGTGAAAACGCCAAAAGTTTGGGACATGCACGATTTAGGTGATATGCTATTTCACCATGGTTTTTATGATCCTGTAATGGACATGGACCATTTAACATTAAGCTATCAAAGCAGTGACCGCTTTTGGCAAGATTTGCAATTATTGCCATTGTGGTCTTTACTTGATATCGCACCTAAACAACAAGATACCGCCAAAAATCTGGTCAACCAAGCATTTGCCAATGGTCAATTACGCGACATTACCCTAGAGTTAGTTTTTGGCCATGCCATTAAAAAGCTTATGCTGCCAGACAACGAAGCAATGGTACAATTTTATCCAAATAAACCATCTATTTAACACATAGGCACCCCCATGATTAAACATTACAAATCACTAGCCATTGCGCTCATTAGCGCCACCTTGTTTAGTGCCTGTACTGGCACCACTACCAAGCCAAAAACCAATACCCCACCACCACAAAAACCCAAAGCAGTCGTTGCTTTGGCATTGGGTGGTGGCGCATCAAAAGGTTTTGCCCACATTGGTGTCATTAAAGTATTAGAAGAAAATAAAATCCCTGTTTCCGTTGTTACAGGTACAAGTGCGGGAGCGGTTGTGGGTAGCTTATACGCCTCTGGCATGAGTGCTGATCGCTTGGAATTAGAAGCCGAAATTTTAGACAAGTACAAACTGGCTGATTTCACCTTGTCTACAACAGGTTTTATTAAAGGCGAAAAACTACAACAGTTGATTAACAATAAAGTAGGCAATCGCCCCATGGAAAAATTGCCGAAGAAATTTGGTGTTGTTGCCACCGAATTAGACAGCGGCAAAATGGTGGTATTTCGCTCAGGCAATACAGGACAAGCCGTCCGTGCTTCAGCCAGTATACCCAATGTGTTTCAACCCGTGGTCATTGGCAATAGAAAATACGTTGATGGTGGCCTGACCGCACCCGTGCCTGTTATTGCTGCCAAAAACATGGGCGCCAATGTGATTATCGCCATTGATATTTCACAAAAACCAGCCAAATTAAGCAGCAGTGGTTTCTTTAGTTACCTTGACCAAAGCTTAAACATCATGAGTACCGCTGCTTTAAACAATGAATTAAAACACGCCACGGTTGTGGTGCGTCCACAAGTGCAAAAATTGGGTGCAGTGGGTGGTTTTGACCAAAAAGCCCAAGCCATTAAATTGGGTGAAGATGCTGCCCGTGCTGCATTGCCACAAATCAAAGCGGCATTAGCCAAATACCGCTAAACAAGTCCACACATCAAAAGCAAAGTGGGCCTCGGCCCGCTTTGTGTTTTTATCGCTTTCACACAATAAAAGGTCGGTATGTCACACAGTGCTTTAATCATAGACAATGCCCACAAAACCTATAAAAATGGGTTTACAGCATTAAAAGGTGTCAGCTTTTCCGTTGAACAAGGTGAGTTTTTTGCCTTATTAGGCCCCAATGGTGCTGGCAAAACCACGCTCATTTCTGCCATGGCTGGTTTGAGTAAACTGACCCAAGGTCATATTCGCATCATGGGGCACGACTCTCGTCAAGATGCCTACCAAGCTCGAATGAATCTGGGTGTGGTGCCACAAGAATTGGTCTTTGACCCATTTTTCTCCGTGCGCGAAGCCTTGCAATTTCAATCGGGCTATTTTGGCATTCGCAATAATGATGCATGGATTGATGAACTGCTTTTTCGTCTAGGGCTAGATGACAAAGCCAATACCAATACTCGCAACCTATCTGGCGGCATGAAACGCCGTGTGATGGTCGCTCAAGCCTTAGTACATCGCCCACCAGTCATTGTTTTGGATGAACCCACTGCCGGTGTCGATGTGGAGTTGCGTCAAAACCTATGGTCATTTGTGAAGGACTTAAATACACAAGGCCATACCATTATTTTGACCACTCATTACCTCGAAGAAGCCCAGACTTTGTGCGACCGCATTGCCATGATGAAGCAAGGGCAATTATTGGCATTGGACAAAACAGAAAATTTATTGCACACCGAAAAAGGGGTGCGCATTGAAATGAATTTAGGTGGCGCTTTGCCTGAAAATTTACAACAGTGGCGTATTCAAACCGAAGGCGATAACCATATTTTGCAGTTAGATGATTATGCGCAATTGGCTTTTGTGCTTTCAACTTTACAATATGCCAAAATCGAACTGAAAAATCTCTCCATCTTAGAGAATGACTTAGAACAAGTTTTCTTGAAAATGATGCACAATACACAAGATGGAGTACAAGCATGAACATGACCGGTTTTTGGACATTATTTAAAAAAGAAGTTCTGCGTTTTTGGAAAGTGGGCTTCCAAACATTATCAGCCCCGATTTTGACGGCTTTGTTATACCAGCTAATTTTTTCACATGTCATGAAAAACCACAGTGATATTTACCCTGGTGTGACATATACCGCATTTTTGATTCCAGGCTTGGCGATGATGTCAATGGCACAAAATGCTTTTGCCAATGCATCAAGCAGCTTGATTCAGTCACGCATCACAGGCAATTTAATTTTTATTCTGTTGCCACCCATTTCCACATCGGCATTTTTTAGTGCTTATGTGTGTGCTGCCATTGTGCGTGGTTTATTGGTTGGCGTGGGTGTTTTAGCCGTGACTGCCTTTTTTGGGTTAACTTGGCCTGTGCATTTTTTATGGGCATTGATGTTTGCCATTTTGGCTTGTGCTATTATGGCAACCTTAGGCTTATTGGCTGGCATTGTGGCGGAAAAATTCGACCAACTGGCCGCTTTTCAGAATTTTCTGATTATGCCTTTAACATTTTTATCTGGCGTATTTTATTCCATCAATACGCTACCGCCATTTTGGCGTGGCATCAGCCACCTCAATCCCGTTTTTTATATGATTGATGGCTTTCGCTATGGCTTTTTTGGTGTATCAGATACCTCTCCATGGGTATCACTAGCCGTTGTGGCAGGATTTTGGGTGGTTTTAACCATCGTGATTCACGCCATTTTAAAATCAGGTTATAAATTGAGAGATTAATACATGCTAACGCCTGCTGAAGTAAAAGACATGATTCAAGCTGTTTTACCGTGTGAACACATTGAAGTGGAAGGCGATGGCCACCACTTTTTCGCTCACATTGTATCGTCTCAGTTTGAAGGAAAAGCCCGCTTGGCTCGACACCGCTTAGTCAAAGATGGCTTGGCAGATAAAATTGCCAGCAATGAATTGCATGCCTTGTCAATTGCCACTGCTGCAACCCCAAGCGAATGGGCCAGTAAATAAAAGATGCGCAATGCGCAAAATGTGAAAGTTAATAATGGATAAATTACGCATCGTTAGCAATGGCCCCCTCAATGGTGAAATCACCATTTCTGGTGCCAAAAATGCAGCCCTACCTTTAATGTGTGCTGCTTTGTTGACCAAAGAAACCTTGCACCTCACCAACGTCCCCATGTTGCGAGATGTCAAAACCACGCAAAAATTATTGCAAGGCATGGGTGTTCGTGTTTTGACAGATAATGTTCAAGAGTTTGAAATCAATTGCGGTAGCTTAAATAACACTTGCGCCCCATATGATTTGGTAAAAACCATGCGAGCCTCTATTTTGGTATTGGGCCCAACTTTGGCTCATTTTGGAGAGGCACAAGTTAGCTTACCAGGCGGTTGCGCCATTGGTTCGCGACCCGTTGACCAGCACTTAAAAGGCCTAGAAGCCATGGGTGCTGAAATCACCATCGAACATGGCTATGTTAAAGCCCGTGCTGAACGCTTAAAAGGTGCTCGCATTGTGATGGATGTGGTAACCGTTGGCGGTACAGAAAACCTATTGATGGCAGCAACCTTGGCAGAAGGAACCACCATTTTGGAAAACTGTGCCACAGAACCTGAGGTCACTGACTTGGCAGAATGCTTGGTCAAAATGGGCGCAAAAATCCAAGGTATTGGCTCAGCGACGTTGACCATTGAAGGTGTTGAGTCCTTGCATGGTGCCAAACATGCTGTGGTAGCAGACCGCATTGAAGCGGGTACCTTCTTGTGTGCGGTTGCCATGACAGGTGGCAAAGTATTGTTGAAAAATGCTGCGCCCAAAACCATGGGTGCCATTTTAGACAAAATGACAGAAGCGGGTGCCATTATCGAAGCAGGTGACGACTGGATCTTAATTGACATGCAAGATCGACCTAAAGCAGTCGATATTCGCACCTTGCCTTACCCTGCCTTCCCAACAGATATGCAAGCCCAATTCATGGCCATGAATACCATTGCCACAGGCACAAGCAAAGTGGTGGAAACCATATTCGAAAACCGCTTTATGCATGTTCCCGAATTAAACCGCATGGGCGCCAATATTTCAGATGAGGGCAATACCGCCATTGTGCATGGTGTTGATGTTTTGTCTGGCACCCATGTAATGGCAACAGACTTACGCGCTTCTGCCAGCTTGGTGATTGCTGGTTTGGTCGCCACCGGCGAAACCATCGTAGAACGTGTTTACCATTTAGACCGTGGTTACGAAAACATCGAAACCAAGTTGGGTGGTGTGGGCGCCAAAATCGAACGATTGGTGTAAACCCATTGCCTGCACTCAAGGCTGCTTGCTCAGGCAAGCGGCTTTTTTTATACATGTTTTATCCTGCGACAATTGGTCACAAGGATAAAACCACTAAACACTTTATAATAAGCCATTCATTGATCGAAGGGGATTCAGATGTTTTGGAAGCAAGTATTGCCACTTTTACTCACCACAGGCGCATTAACCGCTTGCCAACCGACTGCAACCGAAACAACCCCT
>JASLDB010000006.1 GCA_030151665.1 Neisseriaceae bacterium | reverse complement strand
CCCAAACGCAAGCCAGAAGTCACAAATGGTTTTTCTGGATCATTTGGAATGGCATTTTTGTTCACAGTAATGTGAGCTTTACCCAATGCTTCTTCAGCATCTTTACCAGTAATTTTTTTCTCACGTAAATCCACTAACATCAAGTGGCTTTCTGTTTTGCCAGATACAATGCGTAGACCACGTTCAATCAAGGTATTTGCCATTACTTGTGCATTGGCTTTAACTTGTTTTGCATAATCTTTGAATTCAGGAGACAAAGCTTCTTTGAATGCAACTGCTTTAGCAGCAATAACATGCATTAAAGGGCCGCCTTGCAAACTTGGGAAAATAGCCGAGTTCAACACTTTGGCGTGTTCTTCGCTACGAGACAAAATCACACCGCCACGAGGGCCACGCAATGTTTTATGTGTTGTGGTGGTGACAAAGTCAGCAAAAGGAACGGGGTTAGGGTATTGACCACCAGCAATCAAACCAGCATAGTGAGCCATGTCAACAAATAGGTAAGCGCCTACTTTGTCAGCAATTTCACGGAAGCGTTTCCAGTCAATTTCTAGTGCATAAGCAGAAGCACCAGCCACAATCATTTTGGGTTTGTGTTCTAATGCCAAACGCTCAACTTCAGCATAATCCAATACTTCGTTTTCATCCAAACCGTAAGTAATGGCATTGTACAATTTACCAGAAATATTCACAGATGCGCCATGGGTCAAGTGACCGCCATGTGCCAAGCTCATGCCCAAAATGGTATCACCTGGTTTTAAAACACTGGCGTAAACCGCTTGGTTGGCTTGTGAGCCTGAGTGTGGTTGTACGTTAACATAAGCTGCACCGAATAGTTCTTTTAAGCGGTTAATAGCCAATTCTTCAGCAACGTCTACGTGTTCACAACCACCGTAATAACGTTTGCCAGGATAGCCTTCTGCATATTTGTTGGTTAACTGTGAGCCTTGTGCTTCCATAACCGCACAGCTTACATAGTTTTCAGAAGCAATTAGCTCAACATGGTCTTGTTGGCGGTTGACTTCTGCGGCCATGGCTTGCGCCAACTCTGGATCAAACTTTTCGATGGTGACACTTTTTGAGAACATAATACAGTCCTTATGTAGAATAGGAAAAACGTCAAGGCCGCCTCGCGGCGTGAAGCTAGATTTTAACTGAAAGAGGCCTCGTTGTGATAATTTTATTGCGAGTTGATCCTTGAAATGCAAAGATTTTTCGCGATCTTTTTATTTTTTATATTGTATACAATTTTTGCAAATAAACAAGTATTTTTAGAAAACAGGCTATCATTTTGTTTGTTATAAAATTTTTGTATTGAATTGGTATTTGTCTGGTGATTTAGGGTATTTAAAAGGTGGATTTTGTACAGTGAAAAAGCATTAAACATGCTGATGACCACCCAGTGCTAAATGAGCAATTCCCCCAAATGTGGGGAATATGCCTAATTTTGCATGGATTCGATTGCTGTTAGATTGAATATTGATCATTAATGTGGCATTAAGAAGGAATGGATATCAAATTAGTGCGCTATTTCTGTGGTTATCACAGAGAATCCCTATATCACTTGGCTGGTTTTATGTTTATTCAGAAGCCAATGATAGGCGGTTATCATTGTTTGAATCATCGAGAATTTGTTCCCAAGAGGTTTGTGATTGTGTAGCACAATCTTTCTTCCTTTCAAATAAGCGATATTTCTGCGCTTGAAAAATGTGCTTGCCAATAAAATGACCTTCAAAGTAGTAATAAAAGCAAGCTGTTGATACGGATACATCGGCATCAAACTGTTTTTGTTGATTTGGATGGGTAAAGCGAATTTCAACATCACGGCCTACAATTTCATCATCATCCAAGTCTTGGCTGCTGTGCTGGCGCAATAAATTAGCGATGTGTTTTTTGATGCTATTAAAATTTGGAGAAGTATAGTCATAGTTAATGTGGTCAATACTGGTGGCACTAACATTGCTTCGGAGTGCAAAAATTTTATAATTTGGCCCCGCTGGTGCATATTGCATATTGTAAGTCACAATACCTAGATGCTCTTTTGGATATTGGTCACAAGATGTTAATAATATTGTTATTATGAGTGTTAATGTAATAAATTTCATGTTAGTCATCAATTAAAGGAAATATTGAGTAAGTTTATTTTAAATGCCATCGTCATTAATGCTGATGTATATCACATATTTAGAATGAAGTACATGCTTTTGGAATATTTAAATTGGTATTGTATTCAATTAATGGGGATAGTTATTTAGATAAAATAGGTTAAGAACCGTAAATTCAAGCAGGTTTTATGTGCTATTTGTTTAATAAAATAGCCCAATGATTGTGTAACTAGCATCAAAGAATATAAATACACAATAAAATGAATTAGCACAGGTTAATTTTTTGCTTGTTATTATTAATAATAACCATTATCATTCGCTTTTTGAAAAGAAGGATAATACGCAATGGGTAAGCTTGGGCTGCTTAGGGTACGATTTATGTTAATGGCAGGATTGATGATGTCAGATTCTATGATTGTCTTGGCAAATGAAACCAGCGAAAATATTGTGATTGGCAAAAATCATGGTGTGTATGCGGGTCAATTACATGAAAATCGCCAAATTCAAATAGCCTTACCTGCTTCATATCAAAAATACCCCAATCAAAAATACCCAGTTTTGTATGTTTTAGATGGTGAAACCCAATTTGCTTTTGTTTCTGCTGTGGTGAGTAAGTTATCCAAGACACCATATCCGGACATTCCTGAAATGATTGTCGTGGGCATTGTCAATACTGAGCGCAGCCGAGATTTAACACCAACGGTTAGGCAAGAAAAGACCATGAGTAAAGAGCAGGCGAATAAAATTCAAGGTGTGACAGGCGGTAATATGGCATTTTTTGATTTTCTTGAAAATGATGTCATGAACCATATTGAAAAAAACTACCGCACCACGGGGTATAACGTTTTAATTGGACATTCATTTGGCGGTATCAGTGCATTGAATCACTTACTCAACGGGCAAAAAAACATCCAAGCGTATATTGTGCATGACCCGAGTATTTGGTGGGATAGCGAAGTGATGTTAAAGCGTTACCAAGCATTCAAGGGAAGAACATTTGAAAATAAGAAAATATTTTTAACACAGGTTGGAGAAAGTGAGAATACCCAAAATTTGAGCGATCACTATCAAGGCATTCAAGCTTTTAATCAATACATGTCCCGTCAGCCATTTAAAGGCGTGGATTATCAATATGCACAGTACGAAGGGGAGGATCATGGTAGCGTTCCCATGAAAGGCAATATTGATGGCTTGCGTTATGTATTTGATGGTATGCGCATTAACATCAAGGACATTCCCAAAAATCCCCAATTGGTTAAAGAAATATATGCTGCATTTAGTCAGAAAATGGGTTTTGAATTTTTACCCAGCGAAGCTTATTTGATGTCGGTTTGGGATTATTTACAAAAACAAAAAGATACTCAAACCATGGCTGCCTTTAAGCCTTATGTAGTGAGTATTTATCCACAAGGGCAATTGGCTAAGCAAGGTCTAAAAAATGTTGAGTGATGTTTCGCTGAACTTAACAGACAATGTAGCCATTCAATGCCAAATGGTAAAAAGCTTAGAAGCTTAGAATTAGAAGTAGTGATGGTAGATAGCATTGTGATACTTAAAATACCAATTGTTTAATAGCCAATTATTTCTATTGTAAAAAACATGCTGATGATTGATTTTTGATAATAGAGATAATTGGCTCAAATTGTTAGATTCTTGTAGTCAAAATTTTCTGCGTATGGGTAACGAGAAAATGAAATTTTTGCTGCGCGTGGTTGAGAAAGAATTGTCATTTCATTTGTTTTTGGGTTTTGGTCGGAGTCAATAATCATTAGCCAGAGGGGTAATTTGCCACAAACCCAAGTTTTTTAAGTGAAAAGTTGATTTTTTTCTTTATAAGACTACAATGCGTTTTTTGTTTTATTGGCACTTTAAAAGACCATGACTGTTTCCACACAACATCAAGAAGTGACTAGCACACAAGCTAGTCACAGCGAGTTGATTTATAAGCTCGAAGACCGTCCTCCATTACCACAAGCCATTTTTGCTGCCACACAACATTTATTGGCCATGTTTGTGGCTGTTATCACGCCTGGATTGTTAATTTGTCAGGCATTGGGATTGCCTGCGCATGATACGCAACGCATTATTAGCATGTCCTTATTCGCTTCTGGCATTGCCTCACTGATTCAAATTCGTGCATGGGGTCCTGTGGGTTCTGGCTTATTATCGATACAAGGCACGAGTTTTAACTTTGTTGCTCCGTTGATTATGGGTGGTATGGCCTTAAAAAATGGTGGTGCCACCGTTGAAAACATGATGGCAGGTTTGTTTGGTACCTTAATGGTGGCATCCATGACCGAAATTGTTTTGTCACGATTTTTGCATTTGGCCAAACGCATCGTGACGCCATTGGTATCAGGTGTGGTGGTGATGATTATTGGTTTGTCACTGATTCAGGTGGGTTTAACCTCAATTGGGGGTGGTTTTGCTGCCATGAATGACAATACCTTTGGTTCTCCCAAAAACCTATTGCTAGCTGGCATTGTCTTGGGCACCATTATCATTTTGAATCGCCAAAAAAATGCCTATTTGCGTATTTCATCATTGGTGATTGCCATGGCATTGGGCTATGGTGCTGCTTGGTTCATGGGCATGGTCAATGGTGACACCACTGGCAAATCAACAGAATTACTGATGATTCCAACCCCTTTGTACTATGGTTTGGGTTTTGATTGGAATTTATTGGTGCCGTTGATTTTGATTTTTATGATTACCTCATTGGAAACCATTGGTGATATTACCGCCACATCTGATGTATCGGAACAGCCTGTGAGTGGCCCACTTTATCTTGAGCGCTTAAAAGGTGGTGTATTGGCCAATGGCTTGAACTCTTTTGTTTCAGCTGTATTGAATACCTTTCCCAATTCTTGCTTTGGGCAAAATAATGGTGTGATTCAATTAACTGGTGTGGCCAGTCGCTTTGTGGGTTACTTGGTGGCATTGATGTTAATGGTTTTGGGTTTGTTTCCAGCCGTAGCTGGTTTTGTGCAACATATCCCTGAGCCTGTTTTGGGTGGTGCTACTTTGGTGATGTTTGGTACGATTGCCGCTTCTGGTGTACGCATTGTGTCAAAAGAAAAACTCAATCGCCGTGCAATTATGATTATTGCCTTGTCTTTGGCTGTGGGCATGGGGGTTTCACAACAACCATTGATTTTGCAATTTGCCCCAGACTGGATTAAAAATGTTTTGTCTTCTGGTATTGCTGCAGGTGGCTTAACCGCGATTTTCTTGAATTTATTTTTTCCACCAGAAAAAGAACAAGAGACTGAATAAATTATTTGGTTACTGAAAAAAGCGCACTTGTTACGGCAAGTGCGCTTTTTTTGTTATGAAATGGGATGAGGACTTTATTACCCGATAGGCTTCAGTTAAGATAGCAGGGTATTGATTTTGATAATAATGGTTGTGAAAAATGGCAACAAATCAGATGGCTTCGGTGTATCAAGCTTTGGTACGCATGGCGCATGCACAAGAAAAAAATTTACAAGTACAAAGAGACAGTATTGCCCATGTGGTGGATGGCTTAAGTTTAATCCAAATTCATGTGTTGGAATACATTGACCTGTTCCCACGTTCCAATGATGCTGCATTGATTCGCAGCTTGAATTTACCTCAAGCGAGCATAGAAGCGGCCATTGTTTTTTTGTGGGACAAAGGTTATATCGCCGCTTATGGTGAAGATGAACAAGCTCAAAGCCAATATCATATTACGGATCAAGGGCAGTTGGTGCTAGAGCCTTATATGGATTTACACAATCGGGCTTGGCTGCATTACAGTGAGTTTTTAGCACAATATGATGAAACAACATTGGCAACGGTTGAGCATTTTTTAAATGACATGACAGACTTTTTGAAAAATACTCAAATTTAAGCCATAAAAAACGCTGCCTAGGCCGCGTTTTTTTATAAACCATGTTCTTGGCAAACTTTAGCTAAAAGGGCTTGGCAGCTTTGCAATAATAGGTTTTCTGTTTCAGTAAAATCCCCTGTGTGCCAAGGGTCAGGTACATGGTCGTATGGGCTGTTAATTAAGTCTGTTATTTTAAAAATACGGTCAGGGTGGACACCAAACAAGTGTTCGAGTTGAGCCAAATTGTCATTATCCATGGCAACCAAATAATCAAAATGCTGATTATCATCTACTTGAACTTGACTACTCACAAAATCCGCTATGTCCATACCATATTTTTTGACAATGGCAGCGGTTTTTGGGTGCATGCCTTCGCCATTGTGCCAGCCAGACGTCCCTGCACTTTGTACGGAAACGCAATGACCCAAGCCTTGTTTTTCTACTGCCGCCTTGAATAAATATTCGGCCATGGGTGAGCGGCAGATATTACCCAAACAAACCATCAATACCTGAATCATGGGTTATTGTACTTTTTCAAATAAAGGGTTGCTGCTTGGTAACTCACATGCTTGTGCATAGCAAGGTAGGTTTTCTGTGTCTTTGAGTGGGTTGTGCAAAATACGGATGTTCTCAACTTGGCACTCCGCTAATAATTCGACAAAATTTTGTAAAATGCTTTCTAAATTGTCTTGTGAGTCCATGGGCCAGTTAAAAACTTGTGGCTCAACGGCAAAGGCACCTTCTGTGGCATTGAAGCCAAACAATAAGCGACCACCTTCTTGACTGGCAATCACCACGCCAACACGAGGGCTTTGTAAGCGAATGGATCGAATGGCATTGGTGGTAAATACGTCACAAGCCATGCGTAAACGCATGCGACTGCCTTCAACCAAAGCCATTAATGGCGCATGCAATGGCAATGGATTGGTGAAGATGGTTTGTGAACCCGTGTTGAAGTGTTCTTGCCACACTTGCATGAGGTGTAATGCTGCATCTTGTAATGCTGCACCAGCTAAATGGGCATCTTTTTTATGGCCGTATGCCAAGGCATAAACCACTTTAACCGACTGACCCGATGCCACAGTAATGGTGCTTTGTGGCAGGTTTTGGGCAAATTGTTGTGCGGTAGCAAGGTTTTGTTTGGCATGGAACCAATCATCAGCCTTGATTTGGGTAAAGCTTTGCGCATCCAATAAGGTTGGGTGAAAATGCAGATTGCCCCATGTTTTGAGATGCTCAAATTGGTTGGTGATGGCTAAAATTTCATCCACAGGCACTTGCGCATCCAATTGCATGTCTTCATTGCTGCCCACGACCAAAATAATGGGTTGCGCAAACCATTGAATTTCATCATCGGTTTTTGCTGCCAAGGTTTGGTTGAGTGCATCCCACAATACTTTGTAAATGGCAGGATTTGCCGCCATTGACATGGCAACTGACAAGCCCAAATAATGATTTTGCTGCATCATTTGGTAAATATTGGCTTGTAAGGATTCACTGGCCAATTTGCTTTGTGCTATTGAGGTTTGTTCTGCAATTTGGCTAGCATAAAGCAATAAATCATTTTTAACGGGGTCACTCGGGAAAGGACGAGTATCGACTAAGAAGCGAGAAAGGGCTTGTTGGCTCATGGTATGTGTGGGCTTTTTTGAAATAAGGTTTATTTTAGCAAAGGCAGCAGCATACGTCTGCTGCTCTTTGGTTTAATGGCATTTGGGTGTGGTTTGGGTATTCACTGTCACTTGCATACCTGTTAAGGCAAATAACTGGGTAATTTGCTTTTTGGCATTGTCATTGGCATTTTGCAGAATATCGGCTTTGCATGCAGAGATTTGAATCTGTCGTTTGGCTTCAATTTGCAGTTTATCAATCATTTCTTTGGTGGTGGGTTGTACATTTAAAAAACCACCGCTAATGTCATACACTTGGATATTATCCACTGAGGTCTTGAAGACTTCAACTGGTGGTAAATTAATGGTAATACTATTGTCTACTTCGGAGATGGTGACATTGTCTGTGCTTAATTTGTCTAAATCAATGCCTGCAATCACCTGACCGTGAACAACAAATAAACCCTTTTGGGCATCTTGCCACAGAGCAAGCCATGTTCCTTTTTTCTCACTGGTCACAACCGTGTCAACATTATAAGCCATGGTTTCTAAACGACTTAGCGCTTGCATTTTGGTCACAATGCCTTCACGTGACAGTACATTGACTTCGTTGTCTTGTGGTTTGAAATATTGGTGGCTGATGAATAAAGCCAATGCCGCCCCGATTAAGAGAGAGAATACAATAATCAAAAGGCGAATAATCCATTTTTTCATGCTGAAATAAACCTTTTATGTGTGGTTTGTTTGGGTATAGATGGGGATAAAATTAGTTAATTCAATGATTAGGCGAAAAAAAAGCGGCCATTGGCCGCTTTGATACTCAGACTAGATTAGTCCAATTTTTTGAAATGTTTACGGCGTTCATTTTCTTGCAAGTAACGTTTACGAATGCGCAAGCTTTTTGGTGTGATTTCAACCAATTCATCATCAGCGATAAATTCAACAGCACTTTCCAATGACAATTTGATAGGTGTAGTCAAACGAACCGCTTCATCAGTACCACTGGCACGAACGTTGGTCAATTTTTTACCTTTAAGTGGGTTAACCACCAAATCATTGTCACGGCTGTGAATACCAATAACCATGCCTTCGTATACTTTGTCGCCAGGTACCACGAACATTTTACCGCGGTCTTCCAAGTTCCAAAGTGCATAAGCAACTGCTTCACCATTTTCTTGTGAAATCAATACACCATTGTGGCGACCAGGCATGTCTGCTTTAACAGGAGCGTAATCATCAAAAACGTGAGACATTAAACCAACACCACGAGTCAAGGTCATGAACTCACCTTGGAAACCGATCAAACCACGAGCAGGAATATGGTATTCCAAGCGAGTGCGGCCATTGCCATCACTTTCCATGTTAACCAATTCACCACGACGACGGCCCAATTCTTCCATCACAGCGCCTTGCGTTGTGTCTTCAACGTCAACAGTTAGGTTTTCATAAGGTTCGCATTTTTCACCATTGATTTCACGGTAAACCACACGAGGTTTGGCAACAGCCATTTCAAAACCTTCGCGGCGCATGTTTTCAAGCAAAATGGTCAAGTGCAACTCACCACGACCAGATACGCGGAAGATATCTGCATCAGCAGTGTCTTCAACGCGCAAAGCCACGTTGGTTAACAATTCTTTTTGCAAACGGTCACGGATTTGGCGACTGGTCACGAATTTACCTTCAGTACCTGCCAAAGGTGAAGTATTAACCATAAAGTCCATGGTTAATGTTGGTTCATCTACTTCTAGCATTGGCAAGCCAACAGGTTCGTCTTTATCAGCAATGGTGACACCAATACCAATATCGTCCAAACCTGAAATAATAACGATTTCACCTGCTTCTGCTTCTTCTTGAGGAACGCGTTCCAAACCTTTGAAGCCCAAAAGTTGGTTAATACGACCTTGTGCAACTTGCTCGTTATGGTTCATCACAGACACGATTTGACCTGGGCGAATGCGACCATTCAAAATACGACCAATGCCTAAGCGGCCTGTGTAAGTTGAGTAGTCCAATTGTGAGATTTGCAATTGCAAAGGTTTGTCTGCATCACCAGATGGTGCAGGCGTGTGTTTCAAAATGGTTTCAAACAATGGGCGCATGTCGCTGCTCTCATCGGTTTCTTCCATTTTGGCAAAGCCATTTAAGCCTGAAGCGTAAACGATTGGGAAATCCAATTGTTCATCAGTGGCACCCAAACCATCAAATAGTTCGAATGTTTGGTCAATAACCCAGCTAGGACGTGCACCAGGGCGGTCAACTTTGTTGATGACAACGATAGGGTGTAAACCCAAAGCCAAGGCTTTTTTGGTTACAAAGCGAGTTTGTGGCATAGGGCCTTCTTGGGCATCTACTAACAATACTACGCAGTCAACCATGCCCAATACACGTTCAACTTCACCACCGAAGTCGGCGTGTCCTGGGGTGTCAACGATGTTGATGTGGTAGCCTTCATATTCAATGGCTGTGTTTTTGGCCAAGATAGTGATACCACGTTCTTTCTCGATATCACCGCTGTCCATTACGCGCTCATCAACTTGTTGGTTAGAGCGGAAAGTACCTGATTGACGTAATAATTGGTCAACCAAAGTGGTTTTACCATGATCGACGTGGGCGATAATGGCAATATTGCGAATTTGTTTGCTCATTGGAGTGTGGCTTCACAGAAAAAAAATTAGGGGCAGATTATAGCATTGTTCTAATTGCTATATTGCGATTTTTTTATCAGCCCTGCTGTATAAATAGGGCTGATTAAGACGTAGAATAAGGTTTTTATCCCATTCGGTAGTGGTCAATATAACATTGTTTTTCTGGGTTGTCTTGTTAAACTATTGTATTTGTTTGGTAATACTTGCAAATATAATGGTTTTTGGGGCAGAATCATTTTTTGGCATCGATAGAGTAATCAGACATGGAGCAACTTGAATTTTTTCAGATTCCTAGCCCATGTATTGGGGTTTGTGAGAGCAATAACCGAGGATATTGCAAAGGCTGTTTGCGCTCTCGTGATGAGCGATTACATTGGTTAAACTTGAGTGATAGGCAAAAGCAAATGGTGTTGCAATTATGCCGACAACGGAAAAAAGCCTTAATTGCACGCTCAAGAAAAGCTGAGGTATTGGCAGAAGATGATGTTCCATTAACCATGCAGATGTCGATTTTAGGTGGCGATGAAGAATTTGATTAATGTTTTTGTGAAGATGAATACACCATGATTTTTTTGTTCTTCAGTATCGTATTTAGTGTGTCAGTTTCGGTATTTTTGAAAATGGCCAGTGTCAAAAAGATGGATCTCACTCAAGCAGTAGCAATGAACTACTGGGTGGCGATTGTTGCAGTATTGTTGTTACTCAAACCTTCATTTACTCCCGAAGATTTTTCTCATATTAACTGGTTTGTTTTGGTCAGTTTAGGGGTATTGCTGCCAAGCATATTTTTGTTAATGGGTAAGGCTGTACAAGAAACAGGCATTATTCGCACCGATGCTGCACAACGGCTTTCATTGTTTATTCCCATTGTGGCATCTTTTACTTATTTTGGTGAACATTTAAGTCAACCACGTTTTGTGGGTTTGATTTTGGCTTTTGCGGCGTTATTTTGTTTATTGGATAAGCCAGCCGCGACCCATAAAACCATGGCATCTAACCGAGGATGGCTATATTTATTGGCAGTTTGGTTGGGTTTTGGGTTGATTGATATTGGTTTTAAAAACCTGTCTGTTGGTTCTTTTGCTTTAACTTTATTATTGGTGTTTGCATTGTCTGCAGTATTTATTTGGTTGTATTTATTGTGTAAACGCCCCAAATTAGATACCCGAAGCTTATTGGCAGGCATGGTGTTGGGTGGTTTGAATTTTGCCAATATCTATTGTTATATCAAGGCACACCAAGCATTTAAATCTTCACCCACATTGGTTTTTGCAGGCATGAATATTGGGGTGATTGTATTGGGGCTGTTGATTGGCGCTTTGGTGTTTAAAGAAAAATTATCACGTTGGAATGGATTGGGTATTGTATTGGCCATTGCTGCCATTGCTGTACTGTTTTATTTAGAAAAATGGTTGCGCATGATGGGTGTTTATATTTGAAATCAAACTGACGTGTACAGAGGTTTAAACCATAAAAAAAACAGCCCATACTAAAATTGGGCTGTTTTTTATGGTTTGGTATTTGATGAGTGTTAGATTTCTTACACGGTTTGTGAATACACTGCATGTGTTGTTTTTTCGCGCAAATAGCGATCAAAGACCATGGCAATATTGCGAATGAGGAAGCGACCTTTGGCGGTGACCACCAAAAATTCACTGTCCATTTCGACCAAATCCAATTGTTCAAACTGTTTTAAATCTGCCATTTCGTTGGCAAAGTATTCAGCAAAGCGAATACCAAATTGGGCTTCATAAGCATCAAAAGACAAGGCAAACCGGCACATTAAGTCTTGAATCAAACCACGGCGCAAAATATCATCTTGGTTTAAGGTGATGCCACGCATAATGGGAAGGTGACCTGCATCTAAGCTTTGGTAATATTCTTCGATGGTTCGTGTATTTTGGGCATAGGTATTGCCTACTTTGCCAATGGAAGACACACCAATGGCAACCAAGTCACAATCGGCATGAGTCGAGTAGCCTTGGAAGTTTCGTTGCAAACGGCCTTGTTTTAAGGCATGTGATAGTTCATCATCGGGCTTGGCGAAATGATCCATGCCAATAAAGACATAGCCTTTGGCGATTAATGTTTCCACAAACATTTGCAAAATGTCGAGTTTTTCTTCGCTGTCAGGCAAATCTTTTTCATCAATGCGACGCTGTGGTTTGAATAAATGCGGTAAATGAGCATAATGATAAATGGCAAAACGATCAGGATCCAATGCCAATACGCGATCCAAGGTCTCCTTCATGGAAGCCAAGGTTTGATGTGGTAAGCCATAAATTAAATCCACGCTAATGGATTTAAAACCTGCTTCACGTGCTGCATTCATGACTTCAGCTGTTTCTTCTTCCGTTTGAACGCGGTTGACCGCTTCTTGTACGGTTAAATTGAAGTCTTGAATACCAATACTCATGCGATTGAAACCCAATTGTCGTAATTTAAATACCGATTCGCGTGACACTTTTCTAGGGTCAATTTCAATAGAGTATTCACCCTCAGGCACCAAGGTGAAGTGTTGGCCTATCAAATCAAAAACATGTTCTAGCTGGGCATCGTTTAAAAAAGTGGGTGTGCCACCACCAAAGTGCAACTGAGATAGTTTGGGTTTGCCACCCAAGTGTGGTTCGATTAACGCCAATTCTTTGCCGAGGTAGTCAATATATTCATCGGCCCGAGATTTGTCTTTTGTGATAATTTTATTGCAACCACAGTAATAACAAATGGTATTGCAAAAGGGGATGTGCACATACAAAGATAATGGGCGGTTTAATGCACCAACACGACGGCGTTCTAAGGCTTTGCCATAGTTGATTTCTGTGAAAGTATCCACAAAGCGATCAGCCGTTGGATAGGATGTGTATCGAGGCCCTTTACCACTGAGTGATTGAATTAAATTTCGATCAAAGTCGACAGCTTTAAATTGCTGTAAAGCAGTAAAGTTCATACTAGACAAATTCCAATGGTGAATAGAAATACCGTAAAGTTTATCATTTTTGCATAAACTGTTGTTTTTTGCGTTGATTCATATCAATGAGAATGTTTATTCTTCTGTTGAACAATGCTAGAATGCTGGTTAATTACAAATAAGTTATGCCATCGTAATTTTATGGCGATTTTGGGCTTTGGGATTGATTTTAAGGATAATGTAATGGCAACAAGTAATGTTTTGAAAACACTATGTTCTACGTGCTCTTTGCGCGAATTGTGTTTGCCAGTGGGTTTGATGCCAGATGAATTTGAGCAAATCGATGCTGTTATTCGTCAAAGTCGTCGCCTGAAACGTGGTGAATACTTATTCCGTGTTGGTGAACCCTTTACGTCATTCTTTGCGATTCGTACTGGTTTCATGAAAACCACGATTGTGAGCCAAGATGGCCGCGACCAAGTAACAGGTTTTTCGATGTCTGGTGAGCTTATTGGCTTGGATGGTATTTCAACAGGTGAGCATACTTGTGATGCTGTTGCTTTAGAAGACAGCGAAGTGTGTGAATTACCATTTTCTCGTTTGGAAGAATTGGCTGCTGAAATCCCATCACTACAACGGCACTTTTACCGTTTGATGAGTCGTGAAATTGTGCGAGACCAAGGTGTTATGTTGCTTTTAGGCAACATGAAATCAGAAGAACGCTTGGCTGCATTTTTGTTAAATTTATCGCAACGCTTACAGTCTCGTGGCTTTGCCCCTTATGATTTTATTTTGCGTATGTCGCGTGAAGAAATTGGCAGTTACTTGGGGTTAAAACTGGAAACTGTGAGTCGCACTTTGTCAAAATTCCATCAAGCTGGTTTGATTCATGTTGACCATAAACACATTCAAATTTTAGAGGCGAGTGCACTAAAAGAAATGGTTTCTGGCTGTTCACAAAGTACTAACTAAATTAAGTCTTGAAAATTACACAACAGTCCTCATTTAATGCTTATTAGATAGATTAACGCATTAAATGAGGGTGTTATGAAAGAAACATTAAGTTTTCAAACAGAAGTAAAACAATTATTGCAATTGATGATTCATTCTTTGTATTCAAACAAAGAAATTTTCTTGCGTGAATTAATTTCCAATGCTGCTGATGCCATTGATAAATTGCGTTTTGAGTCTTTAAGCCATCCTGATTTTCTTGCCAATGATCCTGATTTAAAAATTAGCGTGACTGCCAATGCAGAGCAACGCACTATTACTGTGTCTGATAATGGCATTGGGATGAACCAAGCCGAAATTATTGATCATTTGGGCACTATTGCCAAATCAGGCACCAAAGCATTCTTTGAACAGTTAACGGGTGATAAACAAAAAGATGCCCATTTAATTGGTCAATTTGGTGTGGGGTTTTATTCTGCTTTTATCGTGGCTGATAAAGTGACAGTCGAAAGCCGTCGTGCAGGTACAGATGCTGCTGTTCGTTGGGAAAGCTTGGGTGATGGTGAATTTACCATTGAGAGCATCAACAAAGAAACCCGTGGCACCGATATTATTTTGCATTTAAAAGAAGATCAAAGCGATTTACTTAGCGATTGGACTTTGCGCCGTATTGCCACCACATACAGCGATCATATTTCTGTGCCCATTATGATGAAAAAAGCACCTGAATATGATGAAGAAGGCAATATTTTACACAGTGATGACTTAGAAGCTGTTAACCAAGGCCAAGCTTTGTGGACACGCAATAAAAACGATATTACCGATGAGCAATACCAAGAATTTTACCAACATGTTTCCCATGATTATGGCAAAGCTTTGACTTGGACACATGCAAAAGTCGAAGGTGGTCGCCAAGAGTACACGGAATTATTGTATATCCCAGAAAATGCACCATATGATTTGTATGAGCGTGAAGCAAAAGGCGGGGTAAAACTGTATGTTAAACGTGTGTTTATTATGGATGATGTCCAAAAATTAATGCCAACTTATATGCGTTTTGTGCGTGGGGTGATTGATAGCAATGATTTGCCTTTAAATGTATCTCGTGAAATTTTACAAGAAAGCAAAGACTTGGATGTCATTCGTTCAGGTTGTGTGAAAAAAGTTTTGGGCTTATTGGAAGATTTGGCGAAAAACCATGTTGAGCAATACGCTAAATTCTGGAATACCTTTGGCCGTGTTTTAAAAGAAGGTGTTGGTGAAGATGCGGCAAACAAAGATAAAATTGCAGGTTTGTTGCGTTTTGCCAGTACACACAATAATGGCACCGAGCAAAATGTTAGTCTGACCGATTACATTGAACGCATGAAAGAAGGTCAAGACAAGATTTACTACATTACCGCTGATACCTATGCTGCTGCAAAAAATAGCCCACACATGGAAGTATTCAATAAAAAAGGCGTGGAAGTTTTATTGTTAACCGATCGTGTTGATGAGTGGGTTGTGGGTAGCTTACCAGCCTTTGCTGACAAAACATTGGTGAGTGTGGCAAAAGGTAATTTGGATTTGGGCGAAATGGCTGATGAAGCAGAAAAAGCGGAACAAGCCAAAGTCGAAGAAAGTAGCAAGGATTTGGTTGCACAAATGAAAGTGGCTTTGGGTGATAAAGTCGCTGATGTTCGTGCCACAACCCGTTTGGTTGAAAGTCCAGCTTGTTTGGTGGTAGGTGAACATGACATGAGCCAACACTTGGCACGCATGTTAGAAGCGGCTGGTGCAGCAGACCAAATACCTGTCAATAAGCCTATTTTGGAAATCAATCCTGAACACATGTTATTGCAACGTTTTGCCAGTGAAAATGGCATTAAACAGCAAGAGTTGGCAGAATTGCTTTTTGACCAAGCTTTATTGGCAGAAGGTGGTAAATTAGAAGACCCTGCTAGTTTTGTGAAACGTATGAATCAATTGTTATTGTCTTTATGATGTCATTGGCGTAAATTAATTAATATAAAAATGACAGTGGCCTTGGCATTTGCTAAGGCCTAATTACCCATACGGATAGAAAAAATGCGGCATAAATATTGGGAGTTATACACCGGTGGCACCATTGGTATGCGCAAAACTGAACTTGGGTTTGTGCCTGATTTGGCTTTGGTTGAAAAAGCCTTGTTGCCTTTTGAAAAAAATGACACATTTGTTTGGCATGTGTGTGATCCCTTGATTGATTCTTCTGCTTTGGAAGTGAATCATTGGCAAGATTGGCTCAATTTAATTCGGGACAATATTCATGAGTATGATGGTATATTGATTTTGCATGGAACAGATACCATGGCGTATACCGCTAATATGTTGGCATTCGCTTTAAAAGGTTTGAATAAACCTGTGGTATTAACAGGGTCACAATGGCCATATGGCACCCCCAATAGTGATGCACCATTGAATTTAGAAACGGCTATTGCGGCACTGAATCTACCTTTGTGCCAAGAAGTGTGTATTGCTTTTAACGGTGCACTTTGGCAGGCGATTGGTAGTAGCAAAGTGAGTACAGAAACAGCAGCGGGTTTTAGTACGCCACATTATCCACCATTGGGCATTTGGAATGGTCGCCATTGGCAAGATTTGCAGCGTGATGCGTTTTTAATCAGTGATGATGTACAAAATAACGTAGAAGTTTTGAATGTTGGTGAGGATATTCGCTTGGCTGTTATCACGGTTCATCCTGCTTTTTCTGCGAGCAGTGTGGCGAAGTATCTGGATGAAACCACAGATCCTGCGGTCATTATTCAAAGTTATGGCCATGGTAACGCACCAGAGTATGCAGATACCTTAGAGGCCATGCGCTCTTATATTAACCGTGGCAATGTCATTGTAAATATTAGCCAAGTGAAACAAGGGCATGTAGCATCTTTGTATGCACAAGGGCATTCTTTGGTGCAAGTGGGTGTGGTTAATGGTGGTAAGTGGAACTTGGAAACAGCTGTGGGTAAATTGGTTGTGGGTTTAAGCATGGGCTTACGAGGCAATGAATTAAAACACATGCTTTTGGAAAACTGGGTGGGTGAGTGGAATAATAGCCCTAGGGTTTGAAACCATTAAAAAAGCTGCCAATGAGCAGCTTTTTTAATGGCTCAGAGATAACAAGTTTTACTAGGCAATAGTGGTTAGTGATGCTCTAAGTTTTGATAAACGATTTTCGCATTAATTCACAGTCGACAGTGACTTTGGGATTCAACGTCAACACGGCTGGGCCTAAAGAATCGTATTCGTTCAATTGGTAAAATGCGATTGAATTTAATGAGCCATAAAGCTTAATAAAACTCAGGCCAGCATCATGGGCCAATTGTTCAGCTCGTTGCAATAAAGCAGTGCCCAAGCCTTGGTTGTGCACAAAGGGATGAACATACAAAGCATCTAATTGTGCTTCGTCTAAATCCAGTTGAAAAAAGCCTTGAATATGCCCTTTGTATTCGATGACATACAAGCGTTTATTGGGATCGTTTAAGGTGGATAGATAGCTTTCAGGGGATAATAGGGCAGTCCAAGCCGATAATATGGTATCGGTATAACTTCGAGCGCATGTATAGCGAACGGAATACAGGTGTGTTTGGTAAATATCCTCGCAATCCTGTGCCCGAGCTTCACGCAAATGAGTCAATAAAGCCATATTCACCCCATGATAGAAAAAACGCCACAATAGCGATATTGTGGCGTATTTAACTGGAATATTCAACCAACTACATGCGGTTTAATTCTTTTTGAATCGCTTGTACATTTTGTTGGCGTTCTTGTACGGTTTTTTCTAAGCCACGCACGCGCTCTTGGTATTTGGCATAGTTGCGCTCATTGCCTAGGCGCATGGCTCTGCCTTCCGCTAGGGCTTTTTCAGCATCGGCTAAGGCTTTTTTCTCATTGGATAATTCTGATTCCAAGATAGAAGATCGGCCTGAATCACGTTGTTTTTGGGTGTTGGCTGAAACATTGGCATTGGCATTATTATTGGTTTGGGTATTGCTGGCTTGGTTGGTATTGCGTTTTTTGGGCTGAGACGCTGATGCCGTATTGTCAGCGGTGCGAGTTGGCGCAGTTGAGCGGCTATTGCTGCTGTATGAGCCCAAGCCTTGTAAATTGGCATTGGTACAGTTGGCACCTTTGCTACTGGTGTATACCACTTCACCATTTTTTTTGCACATGTAAACAGCGGCTTGAATGGAAAAGCTAATGGTGCTTAAGCCAAATAAGGCAACAGCAGAAGCCAATCGGAAATTTTTTTGTAAGATTTTCATATCTAACCTGTTTTTATCCATTAAATTGTTGCTGTACAGCTTCTTTGATTGTTTCCAATTCTTCTTGCCACAGCAACCAGTTTTCTTCTAATGTAGCCAGCTCGCTTTTGACGGTGGCCAAGTCAGTTAAATGGGTTTGTAATAGTATTTTGTTTTCTGCTTGGTAGGCTGATTCGTCTGCCAAGAACTCGTTTATTTTAGCTTGTTGTTCAGTTAGTTGCTGAATCTTTTTCTCAGCGGCATCAATTTGTTTCTGAAGGGGGCGTGTTTTTTGGTTTAATTCTTGGCGAAGCTGCGCCTCTTGTCGTTTGATTTCTTTGCGATTATTGCTATTGCTAGAGCTTGCTAAGCTAGCGGTGTTACTTTGTTCTTGATTAAGACGCCATTGACGGTACTCATTTAAATCGCCATCAAACTGTTGTAATTTCCCATCATAAATAAGCCAAAATTGATCTGTTGTGGCTTCCAATAAACTTCGGTCATGCGATACCAATAACATTGCCCCTTCAAAACTTTGCAATGCCAGTGTCAAAGCATGACGCAAGTCCAAATCCAAATGGTTGGTGGGTTCATCTAAAAGCAATAGATTGGGTTTTTGCCACACGAGCATTGCCAAAGCCAAACGGGCTTTTTCGCCGCCTGAAAATGGAGCAATGGCTTGAAGTGCCATGTCACCAATAAAATTAAAACCACCCAAGTAATTGCGGATGTCTTGTTCTTTCACTTCAGGAGACAATTGTTGAATATGCCAGATTGGGCTTTGGTCCGCACGCAAGGTTTCGAGCTGGTGTTGGGCAAAATAGCCAATTTTCAGTTTTTCGGCACGGATTAATTGTCCAGCTTTCGGTTTTAAACTGCCTGAAATGGCTTTAATTAATGTGGATTTACCACTGCCATTCACGCCCAATAAACCCAATCTTGCTCCCGATTCAATATTCAATGTGGCGTCTTTAATGACGATATTATTATCGTAACCCAAGGTGATTTCATCTAATTTTAACAAGGTACTGGGTAAGGTATCTGGGGTTTCAAACGAGAATGAAAAGTCACTGTCTAAGTGAGCAGGAGCAATGCGTTCTAGTTTGGCCAAGGCTTTCATGCGGCTTTGGGCTTGTGTGGCTTTGGTTGCCTTGGCTTTAAAGCGGTCAATAAACGATTGCAAATGTTTAATGTGCGCTTGTTGTTTAACAAAAGCAGATTGTTGTTGGCTCAAACGCAAGGCGCGCTCTTCTTCAAAAAACTCATAATTGCCGCCATAAAGATCCAGTTTTTGTTGGTTCAATTCTACTGTGCGATTGGTGGTGGCATTCAAGAAATCTTTATCATGGGAAATGATTATTTGCGTGGCAGATAGACTGGCCAAATAGTTTTCCAGCCACAATACTGTTTCGATATCCAAGTGATTGGTGGGTTCGTCAAGCAGCAAAAAATCTGCTCGGCACATGAGTGCTTGTGCCAAGTTTAAGCGCATGCGCCAACCACCACTGAATGAGCTAACAGCATGGTGATGTTCGTCTTGGCTAAAGCCTAAGCCCGCCAATAATTTGGCTGCACGAGATGGGGCTGTATAAGCATCTATTTCCGCCAATTCACTGTGTAATCTAGCAATTTCATCTCCATCATTATGGCTTTCAGCTATCAGTAATGCTGCTTGTAATACTTGCAAATCGGCATCACCTTGTAACACATAGTCCAAAGCACTAATGGGCAAAGAGGGGGTTTCTTGCGCAACTGAAGCCATTTTCCAATGTTTGGGCAGTAAAACATCGCCTTTTTCAGGGTGAATTTCCCCTTTTAATAGGGCAAATAAGCTGGATTTACCCGTGCCATTTTTGCCAATCAATCCGACCCGTTGATTCGGTTGGATGGTTAAAGAGGCATTGTCGAGTAAGACTTTTAAGCCGCGTTGTAAGCTAATGTTTTTTAATTCAATCATGGTGATAAAATCGTTTGTGAGTGTGCCCAAAAAGAGGGGCTATTTTACCTGAAAAAAGAAAAGCCTGCGTGTTTGTCACACGCAGGCTCAAAAAGCGATGTTTTTTTAGCCATTGAAGCAGTAGCGCACCACATGAAAAAAGATGGGTGCCGCAAAGCAAATGGAATCCACACGATCTAACATGCCACCATGGACTTGAATCATATTGCCCCAGTCTTTGATGCCACGGTCGCGTTTGATTGCCGACATCACAAGACCACCCAAGAAACCCATTAAGCAGATAAAAAAGCCAATTAAACCGGCTTGCCACCAAGAAAATGGGGTAATGCCATGTAGTGCAATGGCAATGAGCGTGGCACTTAAGATACCGCCAATGGTGCCAACTGTGGTTTTGGATGGTGACAAAGCTGGGATGATTTTGGTTTTGCCAAAGAGCTTACCCCAAATGTATTGCAAGACATCACTGGCTTGGACAACTGCAATCAAAAAGACGATTAACAAAACATTGTCATCAAAGCCTGTGATTTTTAAATTCATCAATGCGGGGACATGGGAGATGCAAAATATGCTAATCATGGCTGCCCATTGGATTTTGGCTGCACGTTCCAAAAAGTGCTTGGTGTCGCCTGCCAAGGAGGCAACTATGGGCAATAGTAAGAAGCCATAGACGGGGATAAAAATGGAGAACATGCCATACCAGTCAATCAAAATGAGCATGTATTGGATGGGCAATAAAATATAAAAGCAGGTCACTAAAGCAGTGTGATCACTGCGACGGCTAACCACCAAAGACAAAAATTCACGCAAAGCGGCAAAAGAGATTAAAAAGAATAAAAATATGGTGCCAATGCGACCCAATACAAAAGCCAATACCAAAACCACCACCATAATCCACCAAGCATTGATGCGAGAATTGAGGTTGTCGATGGTATTGTTAACGCCTTTTTGACGCCACTTTAGTGATTGCCCCACAATCGTGGCAACAACCAAAATACCCAGAATAATAGACACTAACCAAGATGTTGTGTTCATGATACCTCCTTGCTTTGTGTGGTTTCTGGTACCAATTGCAACATGGCTTGCCTTGCACGTTGTAAAAAATCATCTTTGCTTTCACCTGCCAATAATTGGATGGGCGAACCAATATTCACATCACACAATAATGGAACAGGGAGCAATTGGCCTTTTGGCAAAACACGGTTCATGTTGTCAATCCAAACAGGAATCAGTTGGGCATCTGGGTTGCTTTTGGCCAGATGGTAAATACCACTTTTAAAGGGTTGCAATAACACATCGTCTTCGGTATTGCGTGTGCCTTCTGGGAAAATAATCAAGGATTGATTGGTTTTGAGGACACCATTCATTTGTTCAATGGCATCAACACCACTATTGTTGGTGCGGTCAATGAGTAGGGCATTGAATACTCGCTCAACAATGAAGCGTTTGAGTTTATTACCCAACCAATAATCAGCCCCTGCCACAGGTTTGGTGTTCATGCGCCAACGCTTGGGCAAAGAAACCCAAACCAAGACAAAATCACCATGGCTATTGTGGTTGGCAAAATAGATTTTGCGCTGTGAAGAAAAAAGAAAATCGCGGGGATTTTTGGGTCGAACCCCCGTAATAAAGGATGTGATAAAACACAATAGGCTGTCGACAATCTTCGCCAGTTGCTTACTTAACCAATTTGGCATGCTTCCCCCTTTTATTGTTCAGTTGGTTAATGCAATGTCAGTCATGGGTAAGAATTATAAGGGGGAAAAGAGATATTTAGCGAATAAAAAGTCAGTCGTTTGTTTTGGCTAGGTAAATAATGGCGTGGTATTGATGCTTATGTGGCTATCTTGGGCTTTGTCATGCATTTTTGTTAACTCTTTTTGCCACAAACAGGCTTCTGTGTCGCCTAATTGGCAAGCTGCGGTAAAGTGTTTTTTTGCTTTTTTAAAGTGTTGATTGGACTTAGCAGGGTAAGAATGGCGCGAGATTTTCAGATAATGGATAGCACCTAAATAGAAGTGTGCTTCGGGTTGGTCTTGTTTGGCGGCTTGTTCAAAATACTTTTGTGCCAATGCATCATTGGGCACATGGCCATATAAATTAGCATCACCTTTTTGATAATGCATTTTACCCATTTGCATCAGTGCATCGGCATGATTTTGTTTTGCAGCCAATTGGAAATACTCTTTGGCTTTTGGGTAGTCTTGGTGATGAAAATACCACATACCCAATTGGTATTGGGCTTCGGGTAGGTTTTGCTTGGCGGCTTCATTTAGCCAATAACGAGCACTTTCTCGCTTGGGGTCATTGGCATCGTTTTCATCAACCAAGTCCCAATAAAGTAAGCCTAGGTTGAATTGGGCTTTTTGATTGCCTTGTTTGGCTGCTTGCAAAAACAAGTCGAGGGGTTTTTGGCTATCATTGGGGTTTTGTTGTAACAACAATGCGGCCAAATGGTTTTGTGCATCGGAATTGCCTGTTTGAGCCGCTTTTTCAAAACATGCTTGTGCTTTGGCATATTGTTTTTGGGCAAGAGATGCTTTGCCTTCTTTTAATAAGGCCAGGATGCTATTGGTATTCTGACATGTATCAACTGGTATGCTTAATGACCATGCTGGTGTGAAGAAAAAAGAGAGCATTAAGGCAGCTAAACCCACATGTTTTTTGATAAGCATGGCTTGTTCCCAAAATAATATTGGGAACAAGGATAGCGCATACGTTTAGTTTTTTACAAATCAATGTAGCTGATTTTGTTGATTGGGTATCAATTGGCTTGGTAAAAGGGTTGGGTATCCACCAAGAAGTAGTTTTCAATGGCTTCATTATTGCCCAATGGCAAAATATCCAAAGGTGGGTTGGGGATGGGTTTACTTTGGATTAATTGACCAATGGTGTGGCTCAATAAAGCCATGTTGGCATGTTGATCACCATCGATGGCCAAAATGGTGTGTGGTGGTAAACCATCACTTGGATTAAAAATCATGGCCAACCAAGCACGCTTAATGGCTGGTTGCGTGGGCAACCATGACAACAATAGTTCTGCTAAGGCGCTGGGGTATTCGGTGGGTTCACCCAA
The DNA here is from genome assembly GCA_030151665.1 of Neisseriaceae bacterium. GTDB lineage: Bacteria > Pseudomonadota > Gammaproteobacteria > Burkholderiales > Neisseriaceae > JASLFS01. The sequence continues at coordinate 2,445 of JASLDB010000006.1, read as the reverse complement.
TAATACTTCAGCATCTTGGTTGATAATGGTTTCTTTGGCATGGCATTGAATGCTGCCATTGGCGATGGCAGCCAATTCATCCGCATGAAATGGTTTGCTAATCGGACAACCATAATCAAGATACCAGTGCATATTGTCCAAAATCAATAGCAATTCTTTGGCTGGAAATGATAGGTAGTACACTGGTTTTTCAATGTGAGCGAGCATGTTTTTTAAGCTACTGAAAACGGGAACATACCAATCGTTGTGGATTTGGATTTGCTGTACGGGTAGCTCGTTTTGTGAATGATGCCAGTCTATTTGAGTACTGTGTTGTAAGCTGTCATCACTGTGGCTCACCAAGAAAACCGTGGCATCGTAAAAATCATGGTAAAACTGGGGTCGATGCGCGGGATTATGAATGGCTTGTGCCAACGATATGCTTAAATCCAATGTCTTTTTCATGGCAATACTTTCGTTTGCTAAAAACAATCAATTCAGAATGGTCTATTGTTGATTAGATGAGGGCGTAGCCACAAATATCAAGCTGTAATGGTTGTTGATATTGATCTTGCGCATAAAAAAAGCGACCCTAAATAGGGTCGCCAATGGATCAGGAGGATATTGTTATTATAGACTTTGCAACAAATTTAGAACTGGTTCATGGTGTTGTCTTTACCACCTGCTTTTAGGGCTGCGTCACCAGCAAAGTATTCTTTGTGGTTGTCGCCCATGTCAGAACCTGCCATGTTTTGGTGTTTTACACAGGCAATGCCATTGCGAATTTCGCGGCGTTGTACGCCTTTCACATAAGCTAGCATGCCTTCTTTGTCAAAATAGCCTTTTGCTAAATCATCAGTAGACAATGCAGCGGTGTGGTATGTTGGCAAAGTAATCAAATGATGGAAAATACCAGCTTCGCGGGCAGCATCTTGTTGGAAAGTGCGGATTTTTTCATCGGCTTCTAAACACAATGCTGTTTCATCATAATCAGCACTCATTAATTGTGCGCGGTCATAAGCTGATACATCTTTACCTGCTTCTTTCCATGCATCAAATACTTGTTGACGGAAGTTTAATGTCCAGTTAAATGATGGACTATTGTTGTACACCAATTTGGCATTGGGAATAACTTCACGGATGCGATTAACCATTTCAGCGATTTGGCCAACGTGAGGTTTCTCTGTTTCAATCCACAATAGGTCAGCGCCATTTTGCAATGAAGTAATACAATCCAATACCACACGGTCAACACCAGTACCTGCTTTGAATTGGAATAAGCCACTTGCCAAGCGTTTTGGTTTTAGCAACTTGCCATTGGATTTAATCACCACATCGCCATTTTCAATTTCGCTGGCATCATTGATGTAATCACCATCCAAGAAACTATTGTACAAATCACCCAAGTCACCAGGTTCGTTAGTTACTGCGATTTGTTTGGTTAAGCCTGCACCCAATGAGTCTGTACGAGCCACAATCACACCATCATCCACACCCAATTCTAAGAAAGCGTAGCGAACAGCATTGATTTTTGCCAAGAAGTCAGAATGGGGTACGGTTACTTTACCATCTTGGTGACCACATTGTTTTTCATCAGATACTTGGTTTTCAATTTGAATACAGCAAGCACCAGCTTCAATCATTTGTTTTGCCAATAGGTAGGTGGCTTCTGCATTACCGAAACCCGCATCAATGTCAGCAATAATAGGCACTACATGGGTCTCAAAGCCATCAATTTGTGCGGTGATTTCGGCTTCTTTGGCTTTATCGCCAGCAGCACGGGCATCGTCCAATTGGCTAAACAATAAGTCTAGTTCACGGGCATCTGCTTGGCGTAAGAATGTGTATAACTCTTTAATCAAAGCAGTCACCACGGTTTTTTCATGCATAGATTGGTCAGGCAATGGACCAAATTCTGAACGCAAAGCAGCAACCATCCAGCCTGATAAGTACAAATAGCGCTTATTGGTTGATTTCAAATGTTTCTTGATTGAAATCATTTTTTGTTGGCCAATAAAACCATGCCAGCAACCTAAAGATTGGGTATAAACAGAAGAATCGGCATCGTATTCAGCCATATCGCGGCGCATGATACCTGCCGTGTATTTGGCAATGTCTAAGCCATGTTGAAAGCGATTTTGAATGCGCATGCGTGCTGCGTATTCAGGATTAATAGCATGCCAAGTTTGGCCGGCTTTTTGAGTGGTTTCAGTTAAAGCTTTAATCTCGTTTAGGTATTGTGACATGGGTTTATCCTTTGTTCTGATATGAGTTTGGAATGATCCTGCATCAGTGTCAGTGATGCGATGCACAAATTTAACCACTAAAAATACAGTTTGCCTAGCCCTTTTTGTAAAAAAATTTTAATGTTTTCAGTAGTTTGCTATTTCGAACTCAATTTGTTTCAAATCTAGCATTAATGTGGATAATTTGAGAAAAGTGTCACTGTATTCGAATATATTGTGT
>JASLDB010000189.1 GCA_030151665.1 Neisseriaceae bacterium | reverse complement strand
GGATGTTGTTGGCAAGTCAGGTAAGATGCAAACTAGACTGACAAATGGTTAAAAATCTGCGAAAATCCGCATGATTCGCTTAACATGGCGTTAGGCTTGCGGCATTCATTGGTCGCCATTTTAATAGCAAAAAAGGAAACACATTCATGACCGAAAAAATTAGAGGCGATGGCGCTTTTCGCCGCCAAGGTTTGTATGGTTCAGTAACGGAAAATACCTATTCAGGTGCTTTGTCATTTATGCGCCGCACGTATAGCCGAGACTTAGAGGGCGTTGATGTGGTGGTGTCTGGTGTGCCTTTGGATTTGGCCACTACATTTCGTTCCGGTGCTCGTTTGGGTCCACAAGCCATACGGGCTGCCAGTGTACAATTGGCTGAATTGGATTTATTCCCTTGGGGGTTTGATCCCTTTGAAGATTTGGCTGTGGTGGATTATGGTGATTGTTATTTTGATGCCCATAATCCATTAACGATTAAAGATTCGATTATTGAACATGCTCGCCATATTTTAAGCAGCAGCAATGCCAAAATGTTGACTTTTGGTGGTGATCATTACATTACGTATCCATTACTAAAAGCCCATGTGGAAAAATACGGCAAACCATTGTCTTTATTGCATTTTGATGCACATTGCGACACTTGGCCTGATGATGATCCAGATTCCATGAACCATGGCACCATGTTTTATAAAGCGGTAAAAGAAGGTTTAATTGATCCCAAAACCTCTGCTCAAGTGGGTATTCGCACTTGGAATAGTGACTTCATGAACATGAATATGTTGTTCGCTCCTTGGGTCAACGAAAATGGTGTTGAAGCAACAGTTAAGCGAATTGAAGAAGTCATTGGCGACAATCCAGTATATCTAACTTTTGATATTGATTGCCTTGATCCATCTTTTGCACCTGGCACAGGCACGCCAGTGGCTGGTGGCTTATCCAGTCACACAGCATTGAGTATTATCCGTTCATTGGGTAACTTGAATATTGTGGGCATGGATGTGGTTGAAGTGGCGCCAGCTTATGACCAAAGTGAAATCACTGCCTTGGCAGCTGCACATGTGGCAGCCGATTTATTGTGTTTAATGCGCAATAAAAAACTGGGTGTCAAATAACACAAAATGAAAAAAAGGCGCTTGTTTAAAAGCGCCTTTTTTTATGGGTTGCTGCTCAAAGCAATTTTGATGCCAAAAGCAACTAAGGCAACACCTAACACTTTATTGACCTTGCGTTGTATGCGATGAATCACTTTGCGAACGGGTTCGCTTTGCATAAAAATAATCAATAATGGCCAATAAATGACAGCCAAAATCCAGATAATAAAGGCATACCACATTTTTTCACCCATGCTTGAATGGATATTCAAAACTTGGGTAAAAATGGCTAAGAAAAATAAAGTGGCTTTGGGGTTTAATAAATTACACAAAAAACCTTGAACAAAGGCACTTTTGTGACTGAGGCTGATGGTTTTGGCCATATCAATGCTGCTTTGACAATCATTGCTAGAGCGAAAACTTTGAATACCGATGTAAATTAAATAAGCCGCACCTGTGTATTTCATGATGTTAAATAACCAAGGCGTATTGGCTATAATCACTGCCATGCCTGCTACACAATAAGCCATGTGTACCATGAGTGCACAAATAATGCCTAAAGCTGTCATCATGGCCACAGAGCGTTGGTACAAGGTGGCATTTTTAATGACCAAGAAAAAATCAGGTCCTGGGGAAATCATTCCCAGCAATGAAATGCTAAAAATCAATAAAGACGTTTCAAGCATGGCTTATCCTTGTTTAATTCACTGCATTAATTGTGCAGCCAATTGCGCCAAAGCTTGATTCATGGCATTTAACATGGCAGGGTAGCCATCTTTTGCTTGGGCTTGGCGAATTGTGAAGTTTTGATTTCGTATGGTTTTACCTTCTTGCAACCATTGTGCATAGCCCTCTAATACCACATCACCTGTGTGACTACCGTAAAAGCTTTGCACATAAATTTGCAATTGGCGACTATTGCCACCATCGCCCACAAAACGGTATTGGTGGCTATTTTGATTTAATTTATTCAATACACTGTTTTGCAATGCCGTGGGCAGGCTTTCTGCCCACATATTGTTTTGGGTAAACTGCATTTGATTGGGGGCAATCTCATACACCATGCTATTGCTTTGTAAATAATTGGCCAAGATAACTTGGGTGCTGACCGCTGTTTTGTTCAGTTGAGTGTTGCTTTTTAAAGCCGAATCAGGCAGGCGGTAATATTGGGTGCTACTGGAGCTAGCACAGCCTGCTAAGACGATACTCATGGCTATTGTTAACAGTATTTTTTTCATGGTTATTGACCTTTTCCTTTGGGGATGGGATCACTGCCTTTTTTATTAAAAATTAAGGCATTTGGTTGTTCATTTAATGTGCGTAACATGGGGTCAACTTTATTTAAGGTTTGATTTAAGCTACGCAATGTGGTTTGTATTTCTTGGTAAGCGGGTGAGTTTGGTGATACACCTGCCAATGTTTGCTGTAAAGATTGCAAGGTTTTAGTCAACTCTTGTGGCAATGCTTGGGTAGATGCTTGACCAGTTAATTTGTTGACATTGTTTAGGGTTTGACGCAATTCACGCAAACTGCCATTAATTTCACCCATTGTGCTGTTTAAATCCAATTGATTAATTTTAACCAACATATTGTTCAATTGTTTTAATGTGTTATCCATACCTGTCACACGAGTTCCCATAACCATATTGCCACCATAAATGGCAATCGGTTTACTAATGGGGTCAGTGGTTTTGTCATCGGCTAAATCAATAAACAAGGAGCCAGTTAATAAACTGCTGCTGGCTACGGTGGCCACTAAACCTTGGCTCATGGCCGTTTGTAAACGGTTTTTCCATTCTTCTTGGCTTACTGCATCACCATCACCTTCTAATAGACTAGGCTCAATACGGAACAAAACGGGCATGCGTTTACTGCTCAAAACTTGACTTTGGTCATTGCCAACAAAATAAGGCGATTTGACCACACGACCAACAGGTAAGCCTTTGTATTCAACTGTTGAACCCGCTTGTAAGGCACCAATGGCTTGTTCAAAGAATGCCACCACATAAATAGAGCGAGGTGTGGCTTGGTCGGGCAATGCTGCTTGATTGGGGTAAATGGTAAATTGTTCATTGGTTTTGACAGGAGCCCCTTTGCCCACATCTTTGGGTTCCATAAAAGCGATTGAGCCGCTTAATAATGATGAAATAGGGCCTGTATCAATTTTGAAGCCTTGAGAACTGGCTTGAATATCCAAACCAGATTTAACCCAAAATTGAACATTTTTCCCCAGTAATACATCATTGGGACTGGATACAAAAATTTGGTATTCAACGCGTTTGGTTTTGGGATCAAAAGTGGCTCGTTCAATTTGACCAACTTGAAAGTCTTCATACATGACTGGGCTACCAACGCCCAATAAACGGTCATTTTCACCTGCTAAATGAATGCGAGTACCTTTTGCATTGCTGGCCAATGGTGGAACATCTGTTAATTGGAAACTATCAGCCATTTGAGCTGATTTACCCGGAAATAACTCAATATAGACACCTGAAACCAAGGTATTTAATCCGGAAACGCCATCTTGATTAATACGAGGTTTTACAATCCAAAATACACTGTCTTCATTCAATAAATCTTTGGCATTGGCAGACAGTTTGGCTTTTAATTCAACACCATTTTTCTCTGGGTTGATTTTGATTTCGGTAATTCGGCCGACATCCACATTTAAAAATTTAATTGTGGTTTTATTGGCTTCTAGGCCTTCTGCGCTAGAAACATATAAGGTAATCGTGGGGCCTGATTGACGCAAATCATTGACCAATAGCCACAAACCCGATAGCAAGGCAATAATCGGGATTAGCCACACAACGGAAAATAATCGGCTGGTTTTTTTTACCGCCACAAGGGTTTCTTGCTCAGGATGACTCATGCTTTAGGGGCTCCTGTGAGTTTTGTTGTTCTTGCTGGTATTTGTCCCACAATAATCGGGTATCAAAGCAGTTGGCTGACAGCATAGTTAATATAACCACCAAGCAAAAATACATGGTGGCAGGGCCAGGTAATACATTGGCCATGGGGGTTGCAAAAGATGACATCAGAATAACAATAACAAATACATCAATCATTGACCAGCGACCAACCAATTCAACGGCATGGTATAGCTTGGATAGACGATGTGGAGATGCTAAAAGTTTATATTTGGCACTAAAAAGCAAAATTAACATGGCCAGTATTTTAGCAATGGGTACAAAAATACTGGCAGTGAAAATAATAAAGGCAATGAAGTAATCGCCATCATTCCACATTAAAATGGTGCCATCAAAAATAGTACTGGCAATGCTACCCGTTAAAACACTGGAACTAATCATCATGGGTAAGGCATTGGCTGGAATGTACAACAATATAGCTGCAATGAGTAGGGCAAATGACCATTGTAAACTGTTTGGTTTACGATAATACAATTTATGATTGCAAATATCACAATGGCTATGGTGCTTAGGTTGGTAAAAATAACACTGTGAGCAACTGATGACATCGCTTCTTTGCTGGCGCAAACTTAAAGGCCGTGACAATAAAGCCAATTTGGCATATAGCCAATGTTTGGGTCCATGAATGCCAAGACGGGTAATAATAATCATGATGGCAAAAACAAACGCAAATGCGGCATGAAATGAAATACTTGCCATGGCTTGAATTTTGACCAACGACACAACACTACCAATAAAAAACACGTCTTGCATCATCCAAGGCTTGAGCGCAACACTCATCCGGGTTGCTGTTTGCAATGTAGGATTATTTTTATTGGTGATTAAAGCAATAAAAATTTTCAAATTCAAAATAGCAAACATAAAAGGAATGCCAAAAGTCATTAAAAACATAATGATAGAAAGACTTTTGAATTCTTTGTGCCATAAATTTTCAATCATATCGGGCAAGGTTAAAATTTCACTGGGGCCGATGATGCTAACACTCATAAAGTTGGCTAAGAAAATCCAAGACAATAAAATCAAAATGGTTAAGGCATAAGCGATTGGGAACTTATAAGGGTTTCGTTCAATGTGCACCAACGGATAGTGACAACGAGGACAATCTGCTTTTTCACCTTGTTTTAAGGCAGGCAAAATCACATGGCTAGCACAGCAAGGGCAAGCAATGTCATGGGCAGGCAAGGCTGCGGCTTCTTGGTGACGCTTAATGCGATACCAACGATGCCAAGTTTTAAATGATCTTTTCATGCTCTTGTACTAAATTATAGTGGTGTATTTATAGCACAAAGGCTGTCCGAATGCACATCCAGACAGCCTTTTTGATCATAAAGTTTTGTTAATGTTTATGCATTCAATGCATTAACAACAGCATCGCCCATGGCTTGGCAACCCACTAAGGTGCAACCATCTTCATGGATATCTGCGGTGCGAATGCCTTGTGCCAGCACACTTTCCACAGCTTGTTCAATTTTTTTGGCAGCAGCCTCTGCATTGAAGCTATAACGAAGCAACATGGCGGCAGACAAAATGGTTGCCAATGGATTGGCCTTGTCTTGGCCGGCAATATCAGGGGCTGAGCCATGTGATGGCTCGTACAAGCCTTTGCCAGTTTCGTTTAAAGAAGCAGAAGGCAACATGCCAATAGAACCTGTTAGCATGGATGCTTGGTCAGACAAAATATCACCAAAAATATTGCCAGTTACCACCACATCAAACTGTTTGGGCGCACGAACCAACTGCATGGCGGCATTGTCTACATACATGTGGCTAAGTTCAACATCTGGATAATCGTGACTTACCTCAATCATGATTTGTTTCCACAATTCAGTGGTTTCCAAAACATTGGCTTTGTCAACGGAGCACAATTTTTTATTGCGTTTTTGTGCTGCTTGAAAAGCAATGTGGGCAATGCGGCGAATTTCATGTTCTTCATAACGCATGGTGTTGATGCCAACGCGTTCACCATTTTCCATGGTGCTAATTCCACGAGGTTCGCCAAAGTAAATGTCGCCCGTTAATTCACGAACAATCATAATATCCAAACCTGCTACCACTTCAGGCTTTAGTGTGGAAGCATTGGCCAATTCTTTATATAAAATAGCAGGGCGCAGATTGGCAAATAAATTTAAATCTTTGCGAATGGCCAATAAACCACGCTCAGGACGCAATGCACGCTCGATATTGTCATATTGAGGAGCACCAACGGCACCCAACAAAACAGCATCGGCTTCGCGGGCTAATTTTTGTGTGGCTTCTGGATAAGGAGAGCCATATTCATCGTAAGCTGCTCCGCCCATGGACGAAAAAGCAAATTCATAATCCAGTTCTTGGGCAAAGATTTCTAATACACGAACGGCTTGGGCAATGATTTCAGGGCCAATACCATCGCCTGGCAAGACAGCAATTTTTTTACTCATGGGTTTCTTCTTTATTTTGGATTTGTTTGTAAACAAAATTAATTATTAAATAACCAAGGCTGTTTTGCCTTGTGTTGTGTTTCAAATAATTTAATATCGCCAGTATAAGCCAAGGTCAAGCCAATTTCATCTAGGCCATTGAGTAAACAATGTTTGCGATGCTCAGTTATATCAAAGGTAAATTCAGCACCTGTGGGGGTAGACACTGTTTGTTTATTTAAATCAATGTTTAAGTAATAATGTTCAGTGGCTTCTACTTCTTGGAATAATTGTTCAACAACTTCTTCTGGCAAGACAATAGGCAATAAACCATTTTTGTAGCAGTTATTGAAAAAAATATCGGCAAAAGATGGCGCGATTACAGCACGAAAACCATAATCGTCCAGTGCCCAAGGCGCATGTTCTCGGCTAGAGCCGCAACCAAAGTTTTTGCGAGTCAATAAAATCTGCGCACCTTGATAGCGAGTTTGGTTCAAGCTAAAGTCAGGATTGAGTGGGCGATTTGAATTGTCCATACCTGGTTCGCCATGATCAAGATAACGCCATTCATCAAAGCAATTGGGGCCAAAGCCTGTGCGTTGGATTGATTTTAAAAATTGCTTAGGGATGATGGCATCGGTGTCAACATTGGCACGGTCTAGTGGTGCCACGACGGCTTTTAATTCAGTGAAGGCTTTCATTTTTTACCTGTTTTGCATGTTTAACGATGGATAAAATTTGCATTTGATTGCCCCATGCCCTCAGGCATGGGTGCAGTCACATTATCTGTCTGCGGCATTGGTAATGGCTTGACCACCACGTTGGATGTCTTTACCAGCACCTGCAATGGTGTTACAGCCAGTTAAAGCAATGCTTGCTGCAATAATCAATAAAGCAAATTTTTTCATGTTTACAATCCTTAAGGGTTGGTTGAACAATATCAATGTTAAACAATGCCCAATAATTATATTCAAATTCTATTTTGTTGCAATCTAATTGCAACAATCATGCTGACTTATTTTAAATCTTGCGCACATCACAAAAGTGACCTGTGATACCTGCCGCAGCGGCCATGGCTGGGCTGACCAAGTGAGTGCGGCCACCATTGCCTTGTCGGCCTTCAAAGTTGCGATTTGATGTTGATGCACAGCGTTCACCAGGTTCTAATTTATCAGCGTTCATGGCCAAGCACATCGAACAACCAGGTTCACGCCAATCAAAACCTGCTTCGATAAAGATTTTGTCTAAACCTTCTTGTTCAGCTTGTTCTTTAACCAAACCAGAACCGGGAACAACCAAAACGTATTTCACAGAATCTGCTTTTTTCTTGCCTTTGGCAACCAAGGCTGCCTCGCGCAAATCTTCAATGCGGCTATTGGTGCAAGAACCGATAAAAACCACATCCACTGCGATATCGCTAACAGGGGTATTGGCCTGTAAACCCATATAATGCAAAGCACGTTGCATGCTTTCTTTTTTGACTGGGTCAGTTTCATTGTCAGGGTTGGGTACTTGAGCATTGATATCAATCACCATTTCTGGTGAAGTGCCCCAAGTGACTTGTGGCTCAATGTCTTGTGCATCAAAAGCAATGACTTGATCAAATACCGCATCAGCATCGGATACCAAGGTTTGCCAGTATTCAACCGCGTGAGTCCAATCATCGCCTTGTGGTGCAAAAGGGCGACCTTTAACATAATCAATAGTGGTTTGGTCAACTGCCACTAGACCTGAACGAGCCCCCGCTTCGATGGCCATATTACACAAAGTCATGCGGCCTTCCATGCTCAAGCCCATAATGGCTGTGCCTGCAAATTCAATAGCATAGCCTGTGCCACCAGCAGTGCCAATTTGTCCAATAATGTACAAAGCAACATCTTTGGCTGTGATGCCTGCATTGAGTTGGCCATCAACACGAATCAACATTGATTTGGATTTTTTGGCGGTAATGCATTGGGTTGCCATGACATGTTCAACTTCAGAAGTACCAATACCATGTGCCAAAGCACCAAATGCACCATGTGTGGAAGTATGGGAATCGCCACATACCACTGTCATGCCAGGCAAGGTGGCACCTTGTTCAGGTCCCATAACATGAACAATACCTTGTCCTTTGTCTTTAAATGGGAAAAATGCCAATGAACCAAATTCATCAATGTTGTTGTTTAAGGTATCAACTTGCAATTTAGAAATAGGATCTAAAATACCTTGGTCCCAATTGTTGGTTGGGGTATTGTGATCAGCAGTGGCTACAATGCTGTCTTTTCGCCACAATGAACGATTGTTCATTTTTAAACCTTCGAAGGCTTGTGGGCTTGTAACTTCATGCACCAAGTGGCGGTCGATGTACAATAAAACTGTACCATCCTCCTCTTGGCGCACAACATGAGAATTCCATAGTTTATCGTAAAGTGTTTGTGCTGACATATTGATTCGCCGTTGTTATTGTTGAGTTGTGATTAATTTTGTTATCCTCAATAGTATGCCCAGCACGCCACCTTGGCAAGTAAAATATGTCCAATAAGCTATTTATGTTGTCCAAAATGCAAAAATATTAATATATTTTACTATTTTAGACATATTGTATAATTTTTAGATTGATCCAATCGATGAATAATAGTTGAAATGAACTAAATGTTTCATTAAAGAACATCTGTCGAGGGTCTTGTATGAATACTATTCTTTTAAGCATGGATGATTTAAATGATCGTTTAGATAGAAGAATGAGGGGATGAATAATCAGTTCAGAGTGAGGTATAAAAAACGCATGTAAATGGACATTTACATGCGTTAGTGGTCTTGGTAATGGGTGATTTACAATGAGCGTTGGCCGACCCATGTGCGAATACTGCGAGCATCATTCGCACGTGTTAGTGATGATGGTGAATTAAGTAAAACGATGGTCACAGGCTCGCCTTGTAAGTTAGCACTCACCACCATAGAGCGACCTGCTTCGCGGATATAACCTGTTTTTTGCAAATCAATATTCCAAGTGCCTTCACGAACCAACATATTGGAGTTACTGTATTTTTGTACAGTACCACTGCTGGTGGTGATACTGCCAGAGTTCGCAGTGCTGTGGTATTTGATTTGGGGGTATTCTTTTGCGTATTTGACCAATAATGCCAAGTCATTGGCTGTGGAAACATTGCGTGGATCTAGGCCGGTAGGGTCATAGAAACGACTTTGACTCATGCCAAGACTGCTTACTTTGCGATTCATCTGTGCTAAAAATGCGTTCATACCACCTGGATAATTTCTGGCCATGGCATGAATAGCACGGTTTTCGCTACTCATTAAACCAACATGAAATAATTCGCCACGAGTGGCAGTGGTACCAACACTCAAGCGACTTGAGCTGCCTTTTAAGCGGTCAACATCGGCATCAGTAATGGTTAATACTTCATTCATGTCAGGTTTTGAATCCAAAATAACCATTGCACTTACCAATTTGGTAATAGAGGCAATAGGGCGCACACTGTGAACATTTTTTTGGTACAAAATTTCACCAGTGCGACTATTGAGAATCAAAGCAGATTGTGAAGCCAATTGAGGGTTGCCAATATTTGTGGCATCACTGTCATTAAATGATTGTGCCAAACGACCGATGGAGTCTTGTTGTGATGGGGTATTGTTTTCTAAAAATTGACCCAAAACATCAATGTCGTCGGCGTAACTATTGGCAGATACAGATAGCATAAGACTGACACAAAACGTTAAAAAAGAGTGTTTTGTGCGGATAGTTTGTTTTGCCATTGTTTATCCTTAATAAATCAAAAAAGTGCGCAAAATAGTCTGCGCAGCTGTTAATTCTGTTGTTGAGGGCTATATTTAGCCAATACTCAAACAGTTTATTCTAACCGAAAGAAGCATCTTTAATTGTTTAAATATGTAAAGATGCAGGGTCAAGCAAGGTTTTGCCTTATTAAACATAAAAAAGCAAGCTTGGTTAAATGGTGCTAATATAATCAATCGGCCTTTTATACATCATGTTATGACAACCATAGCATGATTTTGACATAACATCATAATAAAGTATCAGGACAATAGGATGAATCAATATCTCGTACCCAATTTTAACTTTGCTCCCATTATTCCCGAACATGCCTTAGGTAGTCGAGTGGTTGACACAGAAGGCCGTGAATACATTGATTTGGCAGGGGGGATTGCTGTTAATGCCTTGGGGCATTGTCACCCTGCATTGATTAGTGCATTAACTGAGCAAGCGCAAAAATTGTGGCATATCTCTAATATTTATACCACAGAGCCAGCACAAAATTTGGCTAAACAAATGATTAACCATACTTTTGCAGATAAAGTGTTTTTCTGTAATTCGGGTGCAGAGGCGAATGAAGCAGCATTAAAATTAGCTAGAAAATATGCATTTGATCACTCAGGTGAACATAAAAATGAAATTATTGCTTGTGTTAATGGTTTTCATGGCCGCACTTTGTTTACCGTGAGTGTTGGTGGCCAACCTAAATACCAACAAGGTTTTGCGCCGTTGCCAACAGGCATTAGACATGTGCCTTATAATGATATTGAAGCATTAGCTAATGCCATTTCTGACAAAACATGTGCGGTTATTATAGAGCCGATTCAGGGTGAAAGTGGCGTATTGCCTGCTAGCTTAGAGTATATACAAGCAGCGAGAAAGCTGTGTACTGAACATGAAGCATTGTTGATTTTGGATGAAGTGCAAACGGGTATGGGCCGCACGGGTAAGCTATTTGCGTATGAACATTATGGCGTGACACCTGATATTGTGTCCAGTGCCAAGGCACTGGGTTCTGGTTTTCCCATTGGTGCTATTTTAACCACTGATGCCATTGCCCCCAGTTTTTCTGCGGGTACACATGGGACAACCTTTGGTGGGAATCCATTGGCTTGTGCCGTGGCAAAAGCAGCATTTGATATTATTGCTGATCCGAAAACCTTGGCTCACGCCAATGCACAAGGCGCTAAATTAAAAGCTGCACTTGAAGACATCAGTCAGAAAACTGGTGTGATACAAAGTGTTCGTGGGGTTGGCATGTTGATTGGTGCTGTATTGGCAGAACCATACCAAGCTCGATTATCTGAATTGGTTGCTTTGTGTTTGAAACATGGCTTGATGGTATTGAGTGCAGGGCATAATGTGGTGCGTTTTGCCCCCAGTTTATTGTTGAGTGATGAAGATTTGGCAGAAGGGATGGCTCGTTTTAATATGGCGATTAATGCTTTTGTAGCCAGTGAAGTATAGTAGGGGCATAACCATGAAAAAATGTGTGGTATTAACCGGTGCTGGGATTAGTGCAGACAGTGGCTTGAAAACTTTTCGAGACAGTGATGGCTTGTGGGAAGGGCATCGTGTACAAGATGTTGCCACGCCAGAAGCTTTTTCTCGACAGCCAGAAATGGTGTTGTCATTTTACAATGAGCGCCGTCGTCAATTGCAAGAAACTGTGCCCAATGCCGCACATTTTGCCTTGGTTGATTTGGCCAAGGTGATGGATGTGAGCGTGATCACCCAAAATGTTGATGATTTACATGAGCGAGCAGGCAGTCAAAATGTTTTGCACTTACATGGCTCTTTGACACAACTGCGTAGCAGTCATGATGAGAGTCATGTTATTGACTGGTTTGAGGACCAAACCTTGGACATGGTGGATGATGATGGTTATCCGATGCGACCGAATATTGTTTGGTTCGGTGAAGCTGTTCCTTTGATTGATACGGCCATTGAATGGGTGCGTGAAGCAGACGTCGTGATTATTGTCGGTACATCAATGGTGGTTTATCCTGCTGCCGGTTTAATTCATGAAGCCAAATGGGAAGCTGAAAAATATTTAGTAGATCCTGCGCCTGCACGTGGTTTGCATGGTATTCATGTGATTGCAGAAAAAGCAAAAGATGGCGTACCACAATTGGTTGAACATTTAATAGCGCAATGCCGATAAAATCATTTTTGGTAAGACTAATCCAGCCCTGATTTATTCAGGGTTTTTTTGTGTTTATAAGGTGCGTGATATTTACCACAAAGTAGCATACTGCATAGACAGTCTAGTATTGACTTATTGCCCTTAACAGACTGTTTTATTATTTAAAAATGCAATATCTATTGCTTATTTAAATAATGCAGTATTGATAAGTGAATTAAATATAGGGGGATGAATCAATAAATGCCATGAAAATTGTTATTTGTGTTAATCATTTGATACTATTTAGCAGTATCAGTAAAAAATTTAAGATAAAGTCAATTTAGAAGAGGGATTATGAGATGACAGCACCAAAAAAAGCGAGTCTGACCTCCCATATTGCATGGTTTATTGTTGCCATTATTGGCGCATGTGCTTTGGGTTATGTGGCGGTTAGTGCAAAAGGAGAGTCGATCAATGCCATGTGGATTGTGGTGGCATCGGTTTGTGTGTATGTAATTGGGTATCGGTATTATGGCCTTTACATTGCGGATAAAGTGTTGCGCTTGGATAGTACACGGATGACACCAGCGTTCCGATTTAATGATGGTTTGGATTATGTTCCAACCAATAAATCGATTTTGTTTGGCCATCACTTTGCAGCGATTGCCGGTGCGGGTCCATTGGTAGGCCCAGTTTTGGCAGCCCAAATGGGTTATTTGCCCGGTATGTTGTGGATTTTGGCAGGTGTGATTTTTGCAGGTGCTGTACAAGACTTTATGGTGTTGTTTGTGTCTACTCGTCGTGATGGCCGCTCATTGGGTGAGTTGGTTAAAGAAGAGATGGGAACGGTTCCTGGGGTGATTGCTTTGGTTGCATGTTTTATGATTATGGTCATTATCTTGGCTGTGCTAGCGATGATTGTGGTGAAAGCTTTGACACACAGCCCATGGGGTACATTCACGGTGGCATTTACTGTGCCTTTGGCCATTTTTATGGGTGTGTATTTGCGCTATATTCGACCAGGTCGCATTATTGAAATTTCTATTATTGGTTTTGTGCTATTAATTGCTGGTATTTTAATTGGTGGTGAAGTGGCTGCCAATGAAACTTGGAAACATTTCTTTGATTTTGATGGTAAAACATTGACTTGGATTTTGATAGGCTATGGTTTTGTGGCGGCAGTATTGCCTGTGTGGTTGTTGTTAGCGCCCCGCGATTACTTGTCTACATTCTTAAAAATAGGTGCTATTGGTGCATTGGCCATTGGTATTTTGATTGTTATGCCACAAATGCAAATGCCGGCATTAACCAAGTTTATTGATGGTACAGGTCCTGTGTGGTCTGGTGATATGTTCCCATTTTTATTCATTACCATCGCTTGTGGTGCAGTATCAGGTTTTCATGCTTTGATTTCATCAGGCACTACACCGAAAATGTTGGCCAATGAAAAGGATGCACGTTTAATTGGTTATGGTGGTATGTTGATGGAATCATTTGTGGCAATCATGGCTTTGGTAGCGGCTTCGGTGATTGACCCGGGTGTGTATTTTGCCATGAATAGCCCGATGAATTTCTTAAACCCAACAGGTATGCAAGATGCAGCAGTGGCAGCAGCACAGACGGTTTCAAATATTGGCTTTTTGGTAACGCCAGAAACTTTACACCAAATCGCTGCAGATGTTGGTGAGGAGAGCATTATCTCTCGTGCTGGTGGTGCGCCCACATTGGCTGTTGGTATGGCACATATTTTGCACAGTGCAATGTCTGGTTTGGCCTCCATGTCGTTTTGGTACCATTTTGCCATTTTATTTGAAGCCTTATTTATTTTGACCGCAGTGGATGCAGGTACACGTTCTGCTCGCTTTATGTTGCAAGATTTATTGGGTTTATTTCACCCTTCATTGAAAAAAACCGACTCATTGCCAGCTAACCTTTTGGCAACAGCTTTGGTGGTATCGGCTTGGGGTTATTTCTTGTACCAAGGCGTCGTTGATCCATTGGGTGGTATTAACACCTTGTGGCCACTATTTGGTATTGCCAATCAAATGTTGGCTGCCATCGCATTGATGTTATGTGCCGTGGTGTTATTCAAAATGAAACGTGAAAAATTTGCTTGGGTGGCCTTGGTACCTAGTTTTTTCTTGTTGATTTGTACCATGTATGCAGGTTACCAAAAAGTGTTTGATGCCAAAGTTGGTTTTTTTGCGATTGCAGCCAACTTAAAAGCCAAATTTATTGATGTTCCTTTTGTGGCACAAGGCGCATTTAAAAGCGTAGATCAAGTTGAGAGGGTGATTTTTAATAACCAACTTGATGGTGTTTTGACTGCTTTCTTTATGTTGGTGGTGATTGTCTTGGGTGTTTACAGTATTAAAACTGCACGGGCGGCTTTGAAAAACAAAGAACCATCTTCGGCAGAGCGCCCTTATGAGCCATTTCCAGATAATGCAGCTGAAATCATGAAAAATGGTGGTCACTAAGTATCTATTGCTAACCAGTCGCTGGTGTGGTGACTGGTTAGGTAATAAAAAAGGAGAATACAGTGTTTGAGAATTTGGCCAAAGCTGGCAAATATTTGGGGCAAGCGGCTCGCTTGATGGTTGGTGTGCCTGACTATGATAATTATGTGCAGCACATGCGTTTAAACCATCCAGAACAAGAGCCCATGACTTATGAAGCATTTTTCCGTGAGCGCCAAGATGCCCGTTATGGTGGGAAAGGCGGTATGCGTTGTTGTTAAGTAAAAATGGCCCGAAAGGGCTATTTTTTATTGATGGTAGATTCAAGTATGAAATACGAAAAATGGCAGGAGTGGCAATACACCGCAATCACTAGACTGGGTATTGGTCTTTGCCATGAGAATGGCTTTACTTTCTTTTGTAAGTTGTTACCTAAAATCATCGGTGTTTTCTGAAAAGATGAATAAAAATAAACAGTTGTTTTTTCTGATTCCGAAGCAGAATTTATAGGCGTACAATACTTGTCATGCGTTACCAAAATAGCGGTAATATTTATTTGGATGTAATGGGTGGTGGACCACCCATTAATATGTAACAAAACAGCACAAGCTGTATCAAAGGACGAGTATGCGTATTATCCATACCATCAAAGCGTTGCGTGAATGGCGCAAGAGTGTCGGCAGTGTGGCCTTTGTGCCGACCATGGGCAATTTACATGAAGGCCATTTGGCATTGGTGAAAACCGCCAAAGCAGAGGCTGAACATGTGGTGGTGAGTATTTTTGTTAATCGTTTGCAATTTGGGCAAGGTGAGGATTTTGATCAATACCCGCGAACATTGGAACAAGATGCTGAAAAATTGAGTGCAGCAGGCGTGGCGGTGATTTTTGCACCCAATGAACAAGAGTTGTATCCACATGTGAGCCAGCATTACCAAGTTGAGCCACCTCATTTACAAGATGAGTTGTGTGGCGCTTTTCGACCAGGACATTTTCGGGGTGTGGCAACAGTGGTGAGTAAATTATTCAACATTGTTGAGCCTGATGTTGCCTGTTTTGGCAAGAAAGATTATCAGCAATTGGCGATTATCCAAGGTTTTGTTGAGGACCTGAATTTTAATATTCGTATTGTTCCTGTGGATACAGGCAGAGCTGAAGATGGCTTAGCATTGTCTAGTCGCAATGCGTATTTAACCGTTGATGAGCGTGCGCAAGCGC
Source organism: Neisseriaceae bacterium (assembly GCA_030151665.1). Taxonomy (GTDB): domain Bacteria; phylum Pseudomonadota; class Gammaproteobacteria; order Burkholderiales; family Neisseriaceae; genus JASLFS01. The sequence goes on along the minus strand of JASLDB010000189.1, from coordinate 2,250 downwards.
CTGAGTTATATCAATGTATTGTTGCCGTGGCGGATGCTATTCGTTCAGGTCGCCAAGACTATGCCATTTTGGAACAAGATGCGAAAGAATTGTTGACACAAAAGCAATGGGTGGTGGACTACTTGGAAGTACGCCATGCGAAAACATTGGAAGTTGCTCATGCTGGTGATAAAAATGTGGTGATTTTGGTGGCTGCACGTTTGGGCAGTACACGCTTAATTGACAATATTGAAGTGAATTTATCTTAAGGTAATAGGTCATTTAATTTTTACCCATCAATAAATGCTTATCGCTCGGCTTGTTTTTTAGGTCGGGCGATTTTTTCATGGGCAAGTGTGGTACAATCACGCCTTGAATTTTAACTTGATTTCAGGGTATTTTATGAGTTTGAAATGTGGCATTGTTGGCCTACCAAACGTCGGTAAATCGACTTTATTTAATGCGTTGACCAAGGCAGGTATTGAAGCGGCAAACTATCCATTCTGTACCATTGAGCCGAATGTGGGCATTGTGGAAGTGCCAGATAGTCGCATGGATGAACTGGCTAAAATTGTGAATCCACAAAGAATGCAACCAGCGATTGTTGAGTTTGTTGACATTGCCGGCTTGGTTGCAGGCGCGAGCAAAGGTGAAGGCTTGGGTAACCAGTTTTTGGCCAATATCCGTGAAACAGATGCCATTGTAAACGTGGTTCGTTGTTTTGAAGACGACAATGTTATTCATGTGGCGGGTAAAGTAGACCCAATCGCTGATATTGAAACCATTGGTACTGAGTTGGCATTGGCGGATTTGGCTTCGGCTGAGCGTGCCATTGAGCGTGAAAACAAACGCGCACGCAGTGGTGACAAAGATGCCGTGAAATTGGTAGCAACTTTACAAAAATGCATCCCACACCTAGACCAAGGCTTGCCACTTCGTGCTTTAAATTTAGACGAAGAAGAATTGGCTTCAATTAAACCATATTGCTTTTTGACCATTAAGCCTGCGATGTATGTAGCCAATGTATCAGAAGATGGCTTTGAAAATAACCCATTGTTAGACCGCTTGACAGAATTTGCCAATAAAGAAAATGCCCCAGTGGTATCGGTTTGTGCTGCTATGGAAGCTGAAATGGCGGATTTGGATGATGAAGATAAAGCTGTATTTTTAGAAGAAATGGGCTTGGCAGAACCAGGTTTAAATCGCTTAATTCGTGCAGGTTATGAATTATTGGGTTTGCAAACCTACTTTACAGCTGGTGTGAAAGAAGTTAGGGCTTGGACCATTAAAAAAGGCGATACAGCACCTAAAGCCGCTGGTGTGATTCACACGGACTTCGAGCGTGGTTTTATTCGTGCCCAAGTGATTGCATTCAACGACTTTATTACATTAGGTGGTGAAGCCAAAGCAAAAGAAGCAGGTAAAATGCGTGCTGAAGGCAAAGAATACGTGGTTGCAGATGGCGATGTGATTAACTTCTTGTTTAATGTTTAATTCGAAAACTATTTTCGATCTTAAATCTAGCGACGAAGTGCAACAGTTTATCATGTATGGATCAAGATGTTAGATACAATGTATAGTATCAATCAAATTTTTCAATCATGGTTTTAGGATTGCTTTTGCACTTCGTACTAAAGTTAACCTGTAGCAATAAGTCTATTTTCATTTGAAAATTCTCAAATCAGTGTATATGAGATAATTAACTCAAGGCACTGTTATAAATGATGAAAAATATCTTTTGTCATCTCATTTAATCGTTCAATTTTTTTGGGTGTTAAACCCGATAAAGCGTTGTTCAAAATATCATAAGTAATCAATTCCAATTCAGCTAACTTTTCACGTCCCAAGTCGGTCAAGCTTATTTGAACACTGCGGCCGTCTGTTGGGTGGTCATTGACATCAACCAAATTGTCGTCTTTCATGCGATTTAAAATTTTAGTGGTTGTTGGTATTTTTAAAATGGCATGGTTGGCAATTTCAGATACTGACAATTGTGTATTGTGACCCAGTAAAATCAAAATACGGCGCTTTGAGTTATCTAGACCCAAGCGTTTTAATGGCTTTTCTAAAGCCATTTCATATTTTGAGTTAACCAAAGCAATCCAATAAAATGGAAAATCTTCTAAATTCATTTCAGAAACGCGCGTTGCAAATTTATGTACCATGGTATTTCACTTATCAAAAAAATGAGGGATGATTTATTGTAAATTTATTCCATTGTCATTGTAAAGGTTTTTTTAAATTTATGAATAATAAAGTTAATTTGGCTTG
>JASLDB010000149.1 GCA_030151665.1 Neisseriaceae bacterium | reverse complement strand
ATATCCATGGATTTGGTAGCTGTTGTAATTATTCTAATATCATAATTCAATAATTATGATGTAGTCGAGACTTAAATAGAAAGTTAAATAATTTGTCATATGAATGATACGTTAATATGCAGTGCATTATTGGGTAAATCGCATGAGAAAGAACAATGCTTAGATTGGTGCCTCTACTACCGTTTTTGCAATGCATACTCGAAATATCATGGATTCAATTACCAAATGTTATTTTTATGATTATGGAATATAATAAAATTTTGTATTTATCATGAAGGTGCTTGTATGAATGGTCAACGTATATTGTTAATTAATGTGCCACATACGGCGATAGGTAGCCGTATTCCTGATGATCAATTACCACCATTGGGATTATTGTGCATTGGCGGACCGTTGATTGATGCTGGGCATGACGTTAAATTATTGGATGCTGATAGAAGCTGTCAGTCTTTACAGACAGCTTTAAAAGAAATTGTTGATTTTTCGCCAACAGTGGTGATGTTTGGGCACTCTGGTTCAAGTACTGCTCATTTGACTGTGGTTGAGTGGGCAACTGCAATTAAGGCGCAGCAGGACTGTATTATTGTTTATGGCGGCGTTCATCCCAGTTATTTTTGGCGTGAAATTTTACTGGAAAATGATTGTTTTGATTTTGTAATTCGTGGAGAAGGCGAAGAAACGGTTGTACAACTTGTGCATGCATTGACCCATAGCACAGCTGTCAACGATATTGCAGGCATTGCTTGGCTGAGTAGCCAGAATAAAATTGTATTAAATGATGATGCAGTGATGATTGAAAATTTAGATAATTATCGCATCGGCTGGGAGTTGATTGATTTTAACGATTATAGTTACTGGGGCGGCTACAAAGCAGTTGTGGTGCAATTTTCACGCGGCTGCCCTCATTTATGCAGTTATTGTGGACAGCGTGGTTATTGGAGCCGGTGGCGTCATCGAGATCCTGTGTTATTTGCCAAAGAAATCGCCCGATTGCACAAAGAACATGGTGTGCAATTGTTTAATTTTGCCGATGAAAATTTTTCAACTTCTAAGCGGGTTTGGCGTGAGTTTTTAGAAGCATTAATTGCCGAAAATATCGATGTGCGTTTGGTGGCGTCAATGCGAGCAGATGATATTGTGCGTGATGCTGATATTTTACATTTGTATAAAAAGGCGGGTTTTGAACGGTTTTTATTAGGTATGGAGCATACCGATGCTGAAACTTTGGCCAAAATTAAGAAAGGCGGCAGTCCAAAAACAGACCAGCAGGCTATTTTGCTTTTGCGCCAACATGGTATTTTATCTTTGGCGACTTGGGTGGTTGGTTTTAATGAAGAAACGGACAAAAGTTTGTGGCAAGGTTTTAAACAATTATTGATGTACGACCCAGATCAAATTCAAATGTTGTATTCTACCCCACATCGTTGGACAGAATTTGGGCAATCGGTTGCTAAGCATTATATTGTGCAGCCAAATTTACGGTTGTGGGATTATAAACACCAAGTTTTGTCGATTCCCAACTTGGCGCCTTGGCGATTGTTTTTATGGGTTAAAAGCATTGAAATTATGATGCAAATACGACCTAGGGCTTTAAAGCGTTTACTATTTCATCCTGAAGCCAAGATTAGGCAAGGTATGCGTTGGTATTACCGTATGGGTCGTCGTGTATGGTTTCATGAGGTGTATCATTTTCTATTTAAAGACAAAAGAGTCAAGCCGAATCAAACCTTGGAAGACTACTGGGGTAAGCAATCTTTTGCAGTTGAAGAGGATGTATTACAGCGGATTCGTTTGGTTAAAAAATGTACGGATAAAGCCGAAGCCTCTTAATGTGGACATAGCTTATGTTAAACATTCCATAAGAGGATGAGTGTTTGCCTACACATCACAATAAATTATTGTGATGGTAATGAAGCCGATTGGATAAAAGCCAGCGATGGTCATGATTGATTGGGTCGCTTAGATAAAATAAAGGATAAACATGAAAATGAGATTTATACTACCAGTTTATGCATTGGGAGAGTATCTGATTTCAAATCTACGTTATGTTTCAATCGTGGCAGAATACATAAAACACAGCCATAAGGTCTACAAGCAACTGGTGGTGTCATGGAACAATTGACAAATTTAAAGGCGATTCTTCATTCAAAAAGAGCCAATATATATTATCTTGAATATTGTCGGGTCATGCAAAAAGATGGCCGTGTATTGTATCTAACAGAAACCAAGAATGAAAACCAATATTGGAATATTCCTATTGCCAATACCACAGTATTGATGCTTGGGACAGGTACATCTATTACGCAAGCTGCTATGCGGATGTTATCTAGTGCTGGGGTATTGGTTGGGTTTTGTGGTGGTGGTGGGACACCTTTGTTTATGGGCTGTGAAATAGAGTGGATGACACCACAAAGTGAATATCGCCCCACAGAATATATGCAAGGATGGATGCAGTTTTGGTTTGAGGAGCAAAAGCGTTTGGCAGTTGCCAAACAGTTCCAACTGGCACGTATTGCGTTTATCCATCAAGTTTGGGCTAAGGATCGAGATTTAAAAACCGAAGGTTTTTATTTAGATGATTTAGATATTCAAAATGCCCTAAATGGTTTTGAAAAGAAAATCCCATCATTAAATAAGGTGGGCGATTTACTGCTTGCTGAGGCTGTAACAACCAAACAATTGTATAAAATTGCTGCGACTCGGACTGGTTCAACAGAATTTATGCGAAATCATGAGCAAGGTGATTTAGCTAATAATTTTTTGAACCATGGTAATTATTTGGCGTATGGTTTGGCAGCCACAACACTTTGGGTGCTAGGTATCCCACATGGTTTTGCTGTGATGCATGGAAAAACCCGTCGTGGAGCATTGGTTTTTGATGTGGCAGACTTGATTAAAGATGCGGTGGTTTTACCTTATGCATTTATTTGTGCCAAAGAAAAAATGACTGAACAAGCATTTCGTCAGCAAATTTTGCAGAAGTTTACAGATCATCGTTGTTTGGATTTTATGTTCGATACAGTGAAAGAACAGGCTTGTAAAAAACATAATGTGGGGGCGGACATATTATGATTGTTACTTTTATTTCCCAATGCGAAAAAAAAGCGACTGCGCGTACCCGCCGTGTACTGGATGCTTTTGCAGATCGAATTGGTGACAACGCATGGCAAACGGTGATTACTGAAGAAGGTTTGATAGCAGTCAAAAAGCTGTTACGTGAAACAGTGACTAAAAACACTGCAGTGAGTTGTCATTGGATTCGGGGGCGGCATAGAAGTGAGTTGTTGTGGATAGTCGGGAACCGAAATAAATTTAATGCTGAAGGGCTTGTGCCTGTTAATCGGACACAAAAAAAACTTGATCAAAATAAATGGGAAAATGATTGGCATTATTTACCACTCATTAAAAGCTTGGTTGCCCTGTCTGCGTTATTGCATGACTGGGGCAAGGCCAGTGTCTTGTTTCAGGAAAAACTGACAGCTAAAAGTCATCAATTCAAAGGTGATCCTTTGCGTCATGAGTGGATTTCTTGCTTGTTACTCAATGCTTTGGTTCTTTCTTCTGATGATCCATCTTCGGATGATGCATGGTTACTGGCATTACAAAACAATACTTGGTGCGAAGAGCAGCTGAAAAATGTTGTTGCTAAAAATTTAGATAAAACCAACGCGTTGGATAAGCTACCTCCACTGGCACAATTGGTGGCGTGGTTAATTGTGTCGCATCACCGTTTACCCTATTTAAAAGACCCAACTGAATTAAAGTCCTTTGCTTCAGAAAATGTAAAAAATATCACTGATTTATTTGAGTTTATTAAAGTCGATTGGGGTTATCAGAATAAATTTGATGAGCAAGAGTATCAGCATCGCCTTTTGGATTGTTTTCGGTTTGAACAGGGTTTATTGAGTCAATCACTTGAGTGGATGAAGCAGATTAAGAAATGGTCTAATCGTTTGTTGCAAGAGAAAGGTAATGTTGCACAAATTTTGGCAGATGGCAGTTGGCGTGTTGTTTTGCATCATGCTCGTCTGTGTCTTATGATGGGAGACCATTATTATTCGTCATGTGCGGCAGATAAAACATGGCGTACTGACTTAAATTTAATTGCCAACACTGATTTTCAGACCAAACAGCCTAAGCAATATTTGGATGAACATTTAGTGGGTGTGAGTAATCATGCAATGCGTGTTGCTCAGTCGTTAAGTCGTTTGGCTGATGAGATGGAACCTGCTTATGACATTCATAAACTTAAAAAGAAAAGCCCTATCGGTTTTGAATGGCAAGACAATGCCGTTAAAGAAATCAGAAAATTTAAACAAACTTCTGAAAGTGTGTTAGAACAAGGTTGGTTTGTTGTTAATATGGCCAGCACAGGCAAAGGAAAAACCATTGCCAATGCGAAAATCATGCAAGCCTTGTCAAAAGATGGGCAGTCTTTACGTTATATATTGGCTTTGGGGTTGAGGACGTTAACACTACAAACTGGTGATTCATACCGCCAAGATATTGGTTTGAGCCATGATGAGTTAGCAGTTTTAATTGGTTCTAAAGCGGTACAGGAATTGCATCATAACCAACACAATCATGCTGAAGTCACCTCAGAAAGTTATGATGAGGTAGGTTCCGAGTCCCTAGAAGAACTTTTAGAGAATGAGCTTGATTATGGCAATATGCCACAAGCTGATTTTATGGATATTTTATTCCCAGATAATCGAGCTGAGCGTAATAAAGCTTTTTTATATAAACCCGTTTTAGTATGCACAATTGATCACATGATGTCGGCAACAGAAACCAAACGTGGTGGTCAGTATATTTTACCCAGTTTGCGGCTTTCATCTTCGGATTTGGTGATTGATGAGGTTGATGATTTTAATGATCAGGATTTGATTGCGATTGCCAGACTAGTTCATTTAACGGCCATGCTAGGGCGTAAAGTGATGATTTCATCGGCAACGATTCCACCTGCTTTGGCTGAGGGCTTTTTTAATGTTTATCAACAAGGATGGAAGCTCTATTGTGCTTTTAAGAAGTTGAAGCAAACAAAAGTGCTTGGCATGTGGGTGGATGAGTTTAAGGCGCAAATTCAAGCCATTGATTTGGTTAAATCAGATTGTGTGATTGAACAATATCAGCAGTTTCATGGTGCTTTTGTTGCGACTCGGGCAAAACACTTAACTGAACAAATCATGAAACACAAAGCCTATTTGATTGATTGTGCAGATTTGGTCGCACAAAAAGAGCAAAAACAACTTGATGAAAGTATACAACAGCAATATTTTGACCGCATTCGACACAATATTGAAGCATTGCATCTGAACCATCACACAATTGATGACAAAACTGGAAAAAAAGTATCTTTTGGTGTGGTGCGGGTCGCTAATATATCGCCTTGTGTGGCACTTACGCAGTATTTACTTAATGCGAAATGGTCAGAGAGTATGGCTCCACGGATTATGGCATACCACAGTAGGCAAGTTTTGTTGTTGCGTAGTGAGCAAGAACGGCACTTGGATCACGTATTAAAGCGCAAAGAAAAACAGGGTGAATCTGCGATTGCATTTTCGAATGATGTTATTCGCCAGCATTTAGATCATACTGATGCAGAACAGGTCATTTTTATTCTAGTGGCAACCCCTGTTGAGGAAGTTGGCCGTGATCATGATTTTGATTGGGCAATTGTGGAGCCATCTTCTTATCGCTCAATTATTCAATTATCAGGGCGAGTTTTGCGTCATCGTCGCTTAGAGCAGCCTATTGAACAAGCCAATATTGCGTTATTGCAATACAACCTTAAAGGGCTTCGTGGGGCAAAAGTGGCTTTTGAGAAGCCAGGTTTTGAAGTCAATACGGATAAATTTAAATTAAAGAGTAAAAATTTATCTGATTTGATTGATCTAGATACTGTGGCAGGAATTAATGCCATCCCGCGTATACAGGCACCAAAAACATTGCAAGCTACAGAAAAATTGGCAGACTTAGAACATGCTGTTTTGGCACATTATTTAACAAATTATAAAGCAATGGGTGCAAAAACACTGAATGCTTGGTTGACGCAATGTTGGTTTTTGACGGCTTTGCCACAGTGTTTTACACCATTTCGACAAAGTTCGCCCAGTATACGGCTATTTGCTATCTATAAAAATCATAAACTTGTATTCTCTGAAAAGAATGATTTGGGTAAGTACTTTGATCGAAATGGTTTTTATAAAATAGAGCATAAGGAATTGAGCGAATTAGAACAACAACGCTTATGGCTCAATCGAAATTATTACCATATTTTGTATCGCATGGCAGAAGACAAAACATCAGAACATCAAAATATTGATGATGAAGTCGAAAAATTATCAAGACGTTATGGGGAAATCATGTTGCCACAATCTGATGAAGATAAAACGCTTATGTATTCAGATCAATTTGGTTTGGTTGTTCAATATTCAAGATAAAGGTGGGGGTGATGACAGAAAATATTCATCTATTCTTAAATGAAAGAAAAGAACTTTGGTTAAAGGATCGATTAAAAAAAGCCAAAGATGACACGGCAGTGGCAGAATTACAGCAACAAGCTAATGATAAGTTTAGTTTAAAAGAGTGGCTTCCGGATGCTGCAAAACGGGTAGCTCAATTATCAATGGTGAGTCATCCTAGTAAATTTAGTCATCCAAGTGCGAAAACCTCAAGTGTTATTGCAGAGGTGAAATCGGCTCAAGATGGTTATTTGCGAAGTGGTAATGTAGATTACTCACTGGATGTATTTGGCAATGCCGCAGCGATGGATGTCTATAAGTTTTTATCACTTAGTTTAATGGATGGTTCTAGTGTTTTAGCAGGTTTTGAACAGGATCATCCAGATTTAAAAAATTTAATCGAAAAATTACCTTTGGATTTTGCCAGTTTAAAACAAGCGTTCTTAGTGATTAAGAATGATGCTGCTTTGAGTAAAACTGATTATTTGGTTAAACAGGTTTATTTTCCCTTAAAAAATAATGAATACCATCTATTATCCATTTTAATACCATCGGGTTTAATGACGAGATTGAAACAAAGTATTGACCAATTGCGCTTTTCAGATGAAACCAAAAAAGCTAAAGAAAAGCGTAAAAATAACGAACAGGATACGAAAGGTTACGCAGATATTTTTGATTTAACAGTGACTGCTTATGGTGGGACACAGCCACAAAATATTAGTGTACTCAATAGTCAAAATGCAGGTCGTGCTTATTTATTGCCAAGCACTCCGCCTATTTTAGAAAAACGAACTGTTAGACTACCGACAACTGATTTTTTTAGTCAATGCTTATATCGAAAAAACTTTCAAGACAGTTTTATTCACTTACACAAACTGATGCAATTGGATTTCAATAATATTGATATTCGAATGGCTATCCAAAATATTATTCAATTCGTGATTGATCAAGTGTTATTTCAAGGATTTAAAATTCGAGAACACTATCCAGAAGGTTGGTCAAAACAAGATTATTATGCCAGCTTGCCAAAGGTACAACGTGTGTGGTTGGATCAGGTTTATGTCACACAACGAGAAGAAGACAAAGATTGGCGCCAGGATTTGAGTGAAGATATTGCACGTTGGATTTTACGCAGCTATGAAAAAGTGATACATGATGCCAAGACATTGGAAACAAGTGCAATAAACGAAGTAAAGCAACGTGTTGAAAAGTCATTGCAACAAGCCAAGGAGTTTTTTTAATGCGCTACTTTTTACTGATTCCCCACCTTAAAATTCACAATGCCAATGCCATGAGTAGCCCCTATACCATTGGTTTTCCTGCGATGACAGCATGGCTTGGTGCTGTACATGCTTTACAACGACGCCTAAATCAACAAGGCTGTGACTTGTGTTTGAGCAAGGTTGCAGTGAGTTGCCACGATTTTGATTTGCAGACATATAAGGGCCGTGGTGATTTTGTTCATTCAATTATTGGAACTGCTAATCCACTGGATAAAGATGGAAATCGACCAGCTTTCATTGAGGAGGCTCGTTGCCATTTGAATGTTTCGCTTTTAATTGAGATTGATGGCTTTTCGATGAAACAAAAAGAGCTTCTTTTCGAAAGGGTGCAAGACATTGTCACCACCATGAAGTTTGCCAGTGGCGATGTTTTGTCGGCTAAAACTTGTCAAATTTTGTTTTTTGACGAGGATGAAGATCAGGAAAAACAATTGCGTCCTATCCTCAATAAACTCATGCTGGGGCATGTTTTGATTGAACGACGTGATTTGGTTTTGTCCAGTATGCAAGATGGTAAAGATGCTTTAGAAAGTGTATTGGATTACCTGAAAGTAACCCACAGCTCAAGCCAAGATGCAGAAGGCAAAGTGATATGGTCATCTAAACGCAAGGCTCCAGGTTGGCTTGTGCCGATTGCGGTTGGTTTTCAAGGTATTTCGGATATTGGACAGGCCAAGAATCAACGAGATGCCAATACACCTCATCGTTTTGCTGAAAGTGTATTGACGTTAGGTGAATTTATCATGCCGTACCGTATTGAAAGTATTGATCAACTGTTATGGGGTTACTGTGTTGATTTGGAAAGTAATTTGTATCTTTGCAAGAATGTAACAACATTTAATTGAATATTTAAATAAGGGAAATTCTCATGGCTAAAAATGAAAAAGTGGTTGCAAGTGTACTGGCTTTCGAAAAGAAACTGGTTCCGTCTGATGGTTTTTTATATGGTACAAATTGGGATAATCGCACTGAACAATCTGCTTTGAAACTTATTGAAAAATCGGTGCGTGGCACGATTTCCAATCGTTTAAAACCAGCTATTGCAGGGGACTTATTGAAATTAAATGCTGAGGTCGAAAAAGCCAATCTGCAAAAAGTAGATGCATGTGCTTTAGGCGAAAACCAAGATACGTTAAAAGTAGCTTTTACCTTGAAAGTTCTAGGCGGTATTGAAAAACCATCTGCATGCAATAATGAGATTTTTTTAAATTCTTATCAATCTGTTGCCCAAAACTATATCAAACAGCATGGTTTTAATGAGTTGTCCAAACGTTATGCACTCAATATTGCCAATGCCCGTTTTTTATGGCGCAACCGTGTTGGTGCTGAGAAAGTAGAAGTGGTTGTAACCATAAATGGACAAAATACCTTTACTT
>JASLDB010000139.1 GCA_030151665.1 Neisseriaceae bacterium | reverse complement strand
GCATTATATTAATTAAACATTAACAAAACAAGCACATTTTTGACAATAGGTGTATTTTGAATCCTTCAATTTTATTTCATATTTTTTAGATTGCTGATTTAAAAAGAAAATTACTTGCAATACAATAATATTAATACCTTAAAAAGCTTAGATCATCATATTTTTATCTTTGTGCATATTACAGGTGCGATGCAATAGCGTTTATTTTGCTTGTCCTGTACACCAACCAAATCGAGCATGGATACGGTGTAAGGCTTCATTAAATTTTAATTCGTGTTATAATGATACAAATTATCATTATCATAAATGATACGCAGGGAAATAATATCCCGTTATCTCGCCAAGCTTTTGCTTGTTTTTTTTACGCATACACGAGAATGATTCTCTTTAATGATTAAGCGCCGTTATCTAATAGGTTTACTAATACCCTTGGCTTTGGCATCTTTGTTTGTTGGTGTCAGTAGCATGAGTTTATCTGGTTTACTGTCAGCACAAGAACATGATTGGCATTTATTGTTAACCAGTCGGCTACCAAGGCTGATGGCTATTTTAATTGCAGGCGCCAGCTTGAGTATTTGTGGTTTGGTCATGCAATCACTTAGTCGCAACCGATTTGTTTCTCCCACAACCGCTGGCCTTTATGATTGCGCTCGTTTGGGTGTATTGCTCGCGATTATTTTACTGCCTAGTGCCTCTATTTTAACCAAAACAGGTTTTGCCATTGGTGTCACCTTTGCTGGCGCCTTTGCTTTCATGAGTATTTTGGCCACCCTCAAGCACCGTGATACGGTTTTTGTACCGTTGGTTGGCATGATTTTTGGTAGCATCATCTCGGCTTTCACCACCTTTATCGCCTTACAACTAGATCTTTTACAAAACCTAAGCGGCTGGTTACAAGGTGATTTTTCGACCATTTTAAGTGGTCGCTATGAGCTAATTTATCTCAGTATTCCTGCTTTGATTTTGACCTATGTTTTCGCCAATCGTTTCGTACTCATTGGCATGGGACAAGATTTTGCCACCAACTTGGGACTCAGTTACAAGAAAACCATGTTCACGGGTTTATTCTTGGTGTCCATTGTCACTGGAATTGTGATTGTCACTGTAGGGTCGATTCCCTTTTTGGGCTTAATTGTCCCCAATATTGTCAGCATGTATTTGGGTGACAATATTCGTAAAACCTTGTCACATACTGCTTTATTAGGTGCTTTATTGGTTTTGGTCTGTGATGTCTTTGGCCGAGTTATCATTTATCCTTATGAAATTTCTGTCAGTTTAATTATGGGTATCTTGGGCAGCATGATCTTCTTGTGGATATTAATCAGGAAATACAAGCATGGCATCTAACCGTCAAAAAATCATTGTGTTGTTGCTAATCACCTTAGCAGCCCTCACCACCTATTTATTCTGGGATTTACCAGATAATTGGCGCTATGCCATGTCATTGCGCATCCCCACTATTAGTGCCATTTTGGTTACAGGCACCGCCGTTGGCATTGCCACCTTAATTTTTAACACCATTGTCAATAATCGTGTTGTGACACCACAAGCCTTGGGTTTGGATAAGCTTTATGAGTTGTCTAAAACCATGGTGATTTATGTATGGGGTTCTAGTACCTTAATGTCCATGCACGTGGTAACTGATTACCTATTTAGTGTTGGAGCCATGGTCGGTTTTGCCTTATTGCTTTACCATTTTTTCTTTAAAGATGGTCGACAAAATGTGTATTTTTTATTATTGGTCGGTTTAATTTGCTATACCTTATTTGACAACATGACCACTTTTTTCCAAGTTTTACTAGACCCAGATGAATTTCAAGTCGCCACCTATGTCGGTTTTGCCAGTTTCAATGTTGTCAAAATCCCCACCCTTGTATTGGCAAGTATCACCATTTTACCCATTTTATTTTTTGCAGCTTGCCAGTGTAACCGCTTGGATGTTTTGGAATTGGGCCGCGATCATGCACTTAATTTGGGCATTGATTACGATAAAATTTGTCGCATATTAATGGTTTTGGTTGCGGTTGCCTTGGCATCTGCTACGGCATTGAGCGGCCCAATGATGTTTTTGGGGCTACTGGTCTTAAACATTACCTTGGAAATTTTCAAAACCCATTACCACAAATTTTTGCTGCCAGGCATTGTGTTAGTGAGTATTTTGGCCTTAATCATTGGGCAGTTTATTGTTTTTCACCTCTTGAATCTTAAAACCACCTTGAGTGTTATTATCAATTTTGTTGGTGGTATTTATTTCTTCTGGATTTTATTGAAGGAAAATCGCAAATGGCAATAGTATTAAAAAATATCGCAAAGCAATACGCCAACCAAACCGTCGTGAATGATTTGTCTTTGACCATCCCCCATGGCAAAGTCACATCCTTTCTAGGCCCCAATGGCGCTGGCAAAAGCACGGTTTTGTCGATTGTCAGTCGATTATTGAAAGCCGATAGCGGCCAAGTTTTCTTAGATGATGAAGACATGAGCAAAATGCCCAGTGCCAAAATTGCCCAAAAACTGGCGATTTTAAAACAAAGCAACCACATGGAATTGCGCTTAAGCGTTGAAGATTTGGTGGCATTTGGCCGCTTCCCCTATTCCAAAGGCAATATCACAACAGATGACCAAGTCAAAATTAATCAAGCCATCGACTACATGGAATTAGAACCCATGCGCCACAAGCATTTGCATGAATTATCTGGTGGACAGCGCCAACGTGCATATATTGCCATGGTTCTCGCACAAGATACTGATTATATTTTACTTGATGAGCCATTGAATAATTTGGACATGAAGCATTCGGCACAAATCATGAAAGTATTACAAGATTTGGCCAAAAATCACGGTAAAACCATTATCGTGGTGATACATGACATTAATTTTGCATCGGTTTATTCCGATCATATTTTTGCCATGAAAGACGGTGCCCTAATCTATGAAGGCACCCCTGATAATATAATGAAAGAACACACCTTACACCATATTTTTGATTTCAACATGCCCGTTCACCAAGTTGGTGAACACAAATTGGGCTTGTATTTTATATCCTAAAATAATCAAGGAGAATGTTGTATGTTTTTTAAACAAACCATCATCACGGTTATCACTGTTGCGGCACTAACCGCTTGTGGTGATCAAAATCCATCAAGCAATCCAAGTGCGAGTGACCCAATCACCGCAAGCCAAACAACTGCCAATATGGGTGATACCATTCAATTAAGCAGTAAAGCTGGCGACATTACCGTGCCTCGTGATATTTCACGCATTGCAGTATTGGATAGCAATGCCTTAAGCACCTTTATTACCCTAGGTGCTGCTGATAAAGTGGTTGCTGTTCCCAAAGGTACTCCTTTACCACAAGCCTTACACGTTTTTGCTGATGCCAAATACCAAGATATTGGTACCTTAAAAGAGCCCAACTTGGAAAAAGTAGCCGCCACCAATCCTCAAGCCATTGTGATGAATGGTCGCATGGAAAAAGTCATGGACCAAGTTAAAGGCATTGCACCGACTTACTTTTTGGATGTGGACTATAAACAATATTGGACATCTTTCCAAGAACAAACACTTAACTTGGCCAAGATGGTTGGAAAAACAGCTGAAGCCCAAAAAGAGTTAGCAGCCATTGCCAGTCAAGTTGCTGAAATCAAGACCAAAACACAAGGTAAAACCGCATTGATTATTTTGGTCAATAACGACAAAATAGCTGCTTATGGACCCAATTCTCGCTTTGGCAACATCCATGAACTCTATGGTTTCACCCCAATCGACCCATCGATTAAAGTCGGTTTACATGGTATGGCTGTTTCACCTGAGTTTATTGCGGAAAAAAATCCTGATTACTTATTTGTAATTGACAGAAGTGCCGCCATCACTGACAAAAAAGATGGCGCCAAGGCTGTATTGAATAATGACTTTGTGAACAAAACCAAAGCGGCAAAAGATGGTCATATCGTTTACTTAAATTCTGCTAACTGGTACTTAATGAACACTGGTTTGGGTGGCATGAAAGCCATGACTAGCGAAATTGCAGCCTCTATTCAATAGTCATGCGGATTACACCATGACTGTTTAACGTACATTAACATTTTATCGTTAAATATTATGTTAAATGACTTTTAAATTTATGTCATTATTGTCGTTAAAAAATACCATTAATTAAAAGTGAAACACAATCAGCCTATACAAGGCTGATTTTTTATTTTCCATATCAACTATTTTTAAAATGGCATTATTTAATTATCAGATAGAGAAATAAAAACCAATCAATATAGTAATCGATAAACAAATGATTTTAAAAAATTAATTATATTTTTTTGTTTCCCAGAAATATTTCGATGGCTTAATTTAGTCAATTTGTTTTCTACAAATTGTAAAAAAATAATAAATAAAGTGATTGTTTTTATTTTTTAGGCATGCCATAATTTGAACCACTAAGTTAAGTAGTAATTTGGTTGCCAGTCATTTTTGACTGGCTTTTTTTTAACCAAAAAACCAACGACTCATTTCATTAACATACAAACAAAAAATTATATCAGCCTTACCACAATAGCAAAGGGCTTATTTCACCTTGAAGTTTATTTATGTAACAAAGCCGTATAAAAATACCCTTGCTCATCCACTTGGTTAATCGCAATCACCATATAATCAAACACATCTTTGACATGATATGGTTCAGTCACACCCAAAATATTGCGCTGCCAAATGGCAACAAAATAATCTGCTTTTTTGGGTGTTTTTTGGCTTCGCGGTAAATAATTCGCTGCGTGTTCATTTGAGAAATCGCAGCTTGGGAATCATTTTTCTCAGGCATCCAAACAACATCGGTCATGGCGACATCATGAATCAGACTGGGTACCGTGTTTAAACTGGCTAAATGTGATCGAATAAACTTTTACAGTGCCAAAGGCGACATGTCTAATTTGTCCATTAACACTTTGTCGACATCTTCTTCAGGATTGGCTGTGGTCAATAATTTATCACCATAAAAAATGGAGTTCGCACCAGCCAAGAAACACATGGCTTGAGTTGATTCACTCATGCCACGACGCCCTGCTGATAAACGCACAAAACTTTGTGGCATTACAATACGTGCCACTGCGATGGTGCGAACGAACTCAGTCCAATCCAAATCTTCGGCCTCTGCCAATGGCGTGCCTTCAACTTTAATCAATTGGTTAATGGGTACACTTTCAGGTTGTGGATCCAAATTGGCCAAACTTGCCAACAAACCTGCTCGGTCTTTTCGGGTTTCATTCATCCCCACAATACCACCACAACATACTTTCAAACCTGCATCACGTACTTTGCCCAAGGTATTCATTCTGTCTTCATGTTGGCGAGTTTGAATAATATTGGCGTAATTATCTGGAGCGGTATCTAAATTGTGGTTATAGTAATCCAAACCCGCATCTTTTAAATCTTCAGCCATGCCCTCTTCTAACATGCCAAATGTACCGCATGTTTCCAAGCCCAATGATTTCACCGCCGCAATAATTTCACTGACTTTGGCAATATCACGTGGCTTAGGGCCGCGCCAAGCTGCACCCATACAAAAACGACTGGCGCCACGCTCTTGGGCAATTTTCGCTTGTGCCAAGATGTCTTCAACATCCATTAATTTTTCTTTTTCCAAGCCAGTATTGTGATGTGCTGACTGTGGGCAATAAGCACAGTCTTCTGGACAACCACCTGTTTTAATCGAAATCAAGCTGGATAATTGAATTTTCTGTGGGTCAAAATGTTCACGATGCACCCCAGCGGCTTTCATCACCAACTCCAAAAAAGGCAAATCATACAATGCCTCCACTTGGCAAACACGCCAATATTGTGCGGTTGCATGTGGTGTTGCCTTGGCTTGTGGTTTAAGACTTTGTACTGTGCTCATCTGTGTGTGCTCCTACAATTTAGAGTATTTACTCAAAACTAA
Organism: Neisseriaceae bacterium; assembly: GCA_030151665.1. GTDB lineage: Bacteria > Pseudomonadota > Gammaproteobacteria > Burkholderiales > Neisseriaceae > JASLFS01. Next base: position 1,032 of record JASLDB010000139.1, on the reverse strand, counting down.
TTAATATAAAAAAGTTAACGCTCACGTGCTAACTTTTGTTGGTATTGGTTTGGATGATTATGCCAACTTTATTGGCCATAAATTAACATTTCTTGCATCAGTTTCATGCCCCATTGCCAACCATTTAAATGTTGATTCAATGGTCGGTTTTCAGGTGATAAAATAAATTTACCACCCATTTGCAATGCCAAATGGCGACTGAATAATAACTGATCTTCACTGGCAATTTCAGGCTCAATAATGGCACACGGAAAATTCGCATGAGCACGCATTAAGGTGTGCTCTTCATCCTCTTGCCAACTGCTTAATGTTGGGGAAACCAAGATTACCCCTTTAATTTGCCTTTGCAAAACGATATCGCCTTGGTATAGCCAAGCCAAAAAAGACAATGCCCCTGTTCCATAAGCGACAATCATCAATTGCATATTGCGCTGCCCGGCCAAAATAGCCTGCCATTTTTCTTGCCATGCCACAAGACTTTCCTGTTTAGAAGCCTTTTGTGATAAGCAACTGGGGTAACTGCATGACCAACGATCCAACCACGCTGCTGAATCTTCAGCATCGTCCATGGTTAATAAAATCATGCTTTCAAAATCCCACATGCCATTTAATCCTGATAGTCCACCACCAAAGGTGCATGATCTGAAAATTTGACGTCTTTGTATACATGAGAATGAACCGCTTTACCACCCCATTCAGGAGTTGTCATTTGGTAATCAATGCGCCAACCCACATCATTGGCATAGGCTTTACCGCGATTACTCCACCAAGTGTAGCCCGCAATCTCGGGGTATAAACTGCGCCAAGTATCCACCCAGCCCAACTCACTAATCACTTTACCAATCCATGCACGTTCTTCTGGCAAGAAACCTGAATTTTTTTGGTTGCCCTTCCAGTTTTTGATGTCAATATTATTGTGGGCGATATTCCAATCTCCACACACAACAACATGACGACCCTCAGCATGCAAATCTTTTAAGACACCATAAAAATGGTCTAAGAATTCATACTTATATGTTTGGCGTTCTTCTG
>JASLDB010000129.1 GCA_030151665.1 Neisseriaceae bacterium | reverse complement strand
GAACCATTGGTGAAGGCACTCGTGGCCCCATCACCACCCGCTTACAACAACTGTATTTTGATGTGGTCACAGGTAAAAATACACAATACCAACACTGGCTCACTTATCTATAACCGATATTTCCATTATAATTAACAAAAAAGGACAGCCTATGACTATATTAGGCTGTTTTATTGACATGATTGAAACGGAATACAGCTATGACAACCCATAACGACAAAGTCGTGGTAATCAAACCAGAAGATTTACCTTTGCATTGCCCAACAGCCGCAACACCTTTGTGGAACCAACACCCACGTGTGTTTTTACCCATTGAATCCAATGGCACCGTCGCTTGCCCTTATTGTGGTACGACTTACCAATTAGATGGTGAAGTGCCTCACCACACTGCCTAATGCCCATTTATGGCCAATAACATTCTGATTATTTCGCCTTCATGGATTGGTGACTGCGTGATGTCACAACCCATGTTAGGCGCAATCAAAGCCCAATACCCCGATGCCAATATTGACGTTTACGCGCCAGCTTGGTCATTGCCTGTTTATGAACGCATGCCAGAAATCAACCGCTTGCACACCAACCCATTTGGGCATGGTGCCATTCGACTGTGGCAGCGTTACCAAAATGGCAAATCTTTGCGTGCCTACCAATACGATCAAGTGATTGTCTTGCCCGGCTCGTTAAAATCGGCATTAGTGCCTTTTTTTGCCAAAATTCCCAAGCGCACAGGTTTTGTTGGTGAATCACGCCATGGTTTAATCAATGACATTCGGGTGTTAAATGAAAACACCTTGCCCATGATGGTGGATCGCTATGCTGCTTTGGCTTATGCCAAAGGAGCCAAAGCAAGTCAAACCTTGCCCTACCCCAAACTCATTAGCCACCCAGAAGATGCAAACAAAGCCTTGCAAGCATTTGGGCTCAATACTGACAGACCCGTTATGGGCTTTTGCCCTGGTGCAGAATATGGCCCAGCCAAACGCTGGCCCACTTCTCATTTTGCTGAGCTGGCTAAGACTGCCATTGCCAATGGTATGCAGATTTGGATTTTTGGTTCACACAAAGACAACGATATTGCCAATGAAATCTTGGCAGATATTCCCGAACACATGATCAATTTGTGTGGCAAAACCCAACTAGGCCAAGCCATTGACTTAATTGCACTGTGCAAAATCATTGTTTGCAATGACTCAGGTTTGATGCATGTGGCAGCAGCCTTGGATCGACCCATTGTTAGTATTTATGGTTCATCCAGCCCAGACCACACACCACCATTAAGCGATAAAGCCGCCATAGCAACCTTGAATTTGCATTGCAGCCCTTGTTTTGAGCGCGTTTGCCCACTGGGTCACACCGATTGCCTAAATAAACTGATTCCAGAAACCGTTTGGCAATTGGCCCAGAGCCTTATCAACGCAAACTATGGCAAAATTACTTTAATAAATTAGACATATTATGGGCAGCTTGTACAATAATGCCATTGACTGATTTAAACCCATTACGGAAAGACAAAACATGAGTGAAAGCAAACACCTTCCTTTGATTATTTTAGGCTCTGGCCCTGCTGGTTACACGGCTGCTGTTTATGCTGCTCGTGCCAATTTGCAACCTGCTTTGATTACCGGTATTGCCCAAGGCGGTCAATTGATGACCACCACAGAAGTGGACAACTGGCCAGCTGATGCCAATGGTGTGGAAGGCCCTGATTTGATGGCACGTTTCTTAGCCCATGCAGAACGCTTTGGCACCGAAATGATTTACGATCACATCAACAGCGTTGACTTGCAAAACCGCCCATTCACATTAACAGGCGACATGGGTACATACACTTGTGATGCTTTGATTATTGCCACCGGTGCTTCTGCTAAATACCTAGGCTTACCAAGTGAAGAAGCATTCATGGGCAAAGGTGTTTCAGCTTGTGCCACTTGCGATGGTTTCTTTTACAAAAACCAAGACGTGGCTGTTGTTGGTGGCGGTAACACTGCCTTGGAAGAAGCACTTTACCTAGCCAATATCGCCAAAACTGTCACATTGGTACACCGCCGTGATACCTTCCGTGCTGAAAAAATCATGGTTGATAAACTGATGCAACGTGTTGCCGATGGCAAAATCATCTTAAAATTAAACAGCAATTTGGATGAAGTATTGGGTGATGATTCTGGTGTGACTGGCATTCGTTTAAAAAACAATGATGGCGCAACAGAAGACGTGGCATTAACCGGTGTGTTTATCGCCATTGGTCACAACCCCAATACCGATATTTTCAAAGGCCAGTTGAACATGGATGAAACAGGTTATTTGATTACCCAAGGCGGTCGTGAAGGTAATGCGACCCAAACCAGTATCAAAGGTGTATTTGCTGCAGGTGATGTGCAAGACCATATCTACCGCCAAGCCATCACCAGTGCTGCCAGTGGTTGCCAAGCCGCTTTGGATGCTGAGCGTTATTTAGACAAATAAGCCAACACCATCATTCAATACCATACGGCTAGATTGCATACATCGCAGATGCAATCTAGCTGTATTATTGATTTGGCTAACCAAAATATTTAGCCATAACTGCAAAATTTTCACTTCATTTGTGCTTGTCTGGTGACTTAAGCAGATGACTCCAATGCCATTGCGTAAATGACCGCAATAGCCATTCAACAGGGCCAAATTGAAAATACTTTAACCAAAAATGACTCATGACACACAAAAAAGCATAAATCCCCCATGCCAGCAAAAATGTTGAAACAGGTGACAATTGCCCCATCCACCCCAAACCCACACCAAAAAAAACAAAGGTCAATAACAGTGATTGCATGAGATAATGACTTAATGCCATGCGCCCCGCTGATTGAAACCACAAAACCACTTTCTGACCAATAGGGTGTTGAAAGCACCAAATAGCCATAACCACATAAGCTGCACTCAATAATGGGCCAGTCAAAATACTCAATGACAAAGCCAATAACTGGAAGCTGTCACTTTGACCAAATACACTGGCATAACCATGTAACAGTGCAACAGGCACACCAGCCAACATCCCCCAACGCCAAACGGTGACAAAATCAGCTTGATAATCCGCCAAATGCAAAAACAATTGCTTTTTGCCTGCAACCAAGCCCAAACAAAACATGGCCAAAGCCACTGGGGCTTGCATCACAACAGTAATCATCCACACAGAAGACAAGTCTTGAAGATGTTGCCCGACAATCTGCTGATAACTACCTAAATAAGCTTGTTGCTGTGCCTGAATGTTTTGCAATATGTTCGCCTCATCTTGCTGCTGCCCAGATAAAAGCATAGCCAATACAAACCACAATGCAAATGTCACCAAAACCAAACTGCTGGCAATACATAGCAAACGACGATGACTTTGTTTGCGCAAACCATACAAACACAAACCCATGACCGCATAAGTGCTTAAAATATCGCCATGATAAAGCAACACAGCATGCAAAACACCCAGCACCCACAAACCCAACAAACGCCGCATAAAACTTTTGGCAAAAGGTTTCCCTTTTTGTTCTGCTGACATCATTTGAATGGTAAAGCTGTAACCAAATAAGAATGAAAATATCAAGTAGAACTTGGTTTCAAAAACCGCAGCCACCAAAAAAGAAATGGCTTGATCCCAGATGGTATTGTGATCATTGCTTAATCCAGAACCATAAAATGGCGATGAAAAAACAGCAATATTCACAACCAAAATGCCAAACAACGCCATGCCACGCAAAGCATCCAAAAATGATTGGCGCTCCAAAGAAAATGATGACTTTAGCAACACCACAATGCCCCTTTTTCTTGAACCTGACTGGGTAAGGGATCAGCACGCAAAAAAGCCTGACAAATATGCAGTAATTCATCAATGTGTGCCAATGGCAAAAATTCGTTATCAACAGCCAAGCGAACAAACAAACCATCAATAATGGTCAGTAACCACTTACTGGCGGACAATACCGACCAATTCGGGTGTATTTGCCCTGCCGTTTTCGCCTTGGCAACCAAGCAAGACACGGCTTGTAAAGCATAGTCTTCACTGGCTTTAGCGATTTCATCCATTTTATTATTGCGATTGGCATAGATGGCTAACGCCAATGCCAA
>JASLDB010000106.1 GCA_030151665.1 Neisseriaceae bacterium | reverse complement strand
GTTCGCGATTTTAATGTCATGACAGCCAGAGGACAATACCAAGCCAGTATTGCTTTGTTACAACAAGATACTGTTTTAACAGAACCCCATACACTACTCTTTATTAACCAAGGCAGTTGGTTGATTAATCAGCAATTGTGCCCAGTACACAGTGGATTATTCAATAGCGCCTCTTCCCTAACTTTGCAAACACAAAGCCAAGATGCACAAATGTTTGCCATACAAATTAAGAAAATATAATTTAATATCAATATATTAAATACAAAATCATGAATAATGGGCATTTATCTTTATGTGATAGCTTGTATATACAAGTATAGGCTGTTATATTAAAACCATGCTAAGTCCGTTGAAAACATACAAAGGAGAACAACATGTCAAAAGCTAGAGAAATCAAATCCCCAGTGGGTACACAATTGTCTTGCAAAAACTGGCTCAGTGAAGCAGCTTTTCGCATGATTCAAAACAATCTACACCCTGATGTGGCAGAACGCCCTGAAGATTTGGTGGTGTATGGCGGCATCGGCAAAGCAGCCCGTAACTGGGAATGCTTTGATACCATTTTAGAAAGCTTAAAAAACCTAGAAGAAAATGAAACCTTATTGGTGCAATCTGGTAAACCGGTTGCCGTTTTCAAAACACACAAAGATGCCCCACGCGTCTTAATTGCCAACTCAAATTTAGTGCCGCATTGGGCCAATTGGGATCACTTTAATGAATTGGATAAAGCTGGTTTGATGATGTATGGTCAGATGACGGCTGGTTCATGGATTTACATTGGATCACAAGGCATAGTCCAAGGCACGTATGAAACATTTGTTGAAGCAGGTCGCCAACATTATCAAGGTGATTTAAGTGGCAAATGGATTTTAACGGCGGGCTTGGGTGGCATGGGTGGCGCACAGCCTTTGGCTGGTGTATTAGCAGGTGCCAATGTTTTGGCCATTGAATGCCAAGAATCTCGCATTGATTACCGAATGCGCACAGGTTATGTTGATTACAAAGCCAAGACCATTGAAGAAGCATTGACATTGATGCAAGAGGCCTGTGACAGTAAGAAAGCCATTTCAGTTGGTCTATTGGGCAATGCAGCAGAAATCATGCCAAAATTGGTCGAAATCGCCAAACAAGGTGGCTTAGCCCCTCACATCGTTACTGACCAAACATCAGCACATGACCCCATTAATGGTTATTTACCAATAGGCTGGACTGTTGAAGAATGGGAAAAAGAACGCGTTGCCAACCCAAGCCGTGTAGCGACTGAGGCGAAAAAAGCCATGGCTGAGCATGTTAAAGCCATGTTGGCTTTTCATGAAATGGGGATTCCCACAGTCGATTATGGCAATAATATTCGCCAAGTGGCATTGGAAGAAGGTGTTAAAAATGCCTTTGATTTCCCCGGTTTCGTTCCTGCCTATATTCGCCCATTGTTCTGCGAAGGCAAAGGCCCATTCCGTTGGGTGGCCCTGTCAGGCGATCCTGAAGACATTTACAAAACCGATCAAAAAATCAAAGAACTATTCCCCGATAACAAACATTTGATTAACTGGTTGGACATGGCAAAAGAACGCATTCATTTCCAAGGTTTGCCTGCTCGTATTTGCTGGTTGGGCTTGGGTGAACGCCATTTAGCCGGTTTGGCATTCAATGAAATGGTTAAAAATGGCGAACTAAAAGCACCTGTGGTCATTGGTCGTGATCATTTAGACTGTGGCTCCGTTGCCTCCCCTAACCGTGAAACCGAATCCATGCGTGATGGTTCAGATGCCGTATCAGATTGGCCATTGTTGAATGCCTTATTGAATACTGCAGGCGGTGCAACTTGGGTTGGCTTACACCATGGCGGCGGCGTGGGCATGGGCTTCTCTCAACACTCGGGTGTGGTGATTGTGGCTGATGGAACAGATGAAGCAGCAGAACGCTTAGGCCGTGTACTGTGGAATGACCCTGCCACAGGCGTTATGCGCCATGCTGATGCTGGTTATGAAAGCGCTGTGGCATGTGCCCAAAAACACCAATTGAATTTACCGATGGTCAAGTAACGATAACCCATGATTTTCCATGTTTGAATAGTCACACTCCAACAGCCCTTTTTTGGGCTGTTTTTTTGTTTTTTTAGAATTAAGAAAAATTATCATTCAATATCCATATTTCTTTCTAGTTAGTTTAATTATTATCCTATTCAAATCTGCTACTCGCTGTTTATTGAATATGATATTATCATTTAAACCAAAAACCTTGCTACTAAACCCTATCTAAAATCTGTGGATATTATGCAATAGATAGAAAGTGCCAATGAAATCCTTAAACTACTTTTTTTACTTAGGCAAATACCTTTTGGCTAATATTATTTTGTTTATTTTTTGTGGTTGGATAATTCTAAGATATGATGGTGATGTGTATTATCGAGCATTAACCAATCATTTCAACATAAAAATACAACAAATCAATAACATGACTTTACGGGCAAACTACCACCCTGGAAGATCAAGTTATTGGACATATGAACTTAATTATTCTCATTATCGCTGCACTGGCATGGTTAATATTTGCAAATCTATGAACGATAATCAATCTCTTTCATTACACAATGTAGAAATCATCCAATTAGGTGAAGGGCTATTTTTAATTAATAAAATGACCATTGCTGAATTCAAAGGAAAAAACAATGTCATTGTAAACAATTTATATAATCAAGACAATCAGTTAACAAACACACTCAACACCTATGTGTACAATGTAAGAAAGATGTGGCTACTTGAAACATCCCTATTATTCTTCATTCTAGCTAATTTTTTATACACAGCTAGATCAATATTCCAAAGCGATGAACATCCTCACCGTGAAATGATTTAGCCCATAGAAAATACAAATAGATATTAAACAATACTTAAAACACCAGCACTAATCAATTAGTTTGAATCAATTTCAAAGATGGCTTAAAAAACTCATTTCCATATTTATGGATTGATATAAATATTTTAAAGCATCAAGAATATTGAATTGGTTTGCCTATTATATTGCCCAAAACAATGCCCACACCATCATCCTTGTTATTGAGGTAGGTGTGGGCGATGTAAAATTTAAAACATCATTCCATTTGCTTCATTAATACCGGCGACTACGCACCAACTGTGCTTGGCGCTTTAAATACACCAAAGTACCAAAACCACTCCACACATGAACCAAACGAGTAAATGGGAAAATTACAAACAAGCTCATGCCCATCAAGATGTGCAATTTAAATACCCAACTGGTTTCCAACATAAAAGCAGCAGCGCCACCGCGAAACGTGACAATGTATTGTGCCCAGCTCATGAGTTTGACCATTTCTTCGCCATCCAAATGTCCAGCAGAAACCACGATGGTCGCCAAACCCAAAAGCAAGGTCATTAATAACCACAACAAAACCAATTTATCACGCCAAGTGCTATTGGCAATAAGCCGATCCGAGCTAAAGCGACGGTAAAGTAAAATTAACAATCCCACCAAAGCGCAAGTGCCCATGATGCCACCGGCTATCATTGCCAACAATTGCTTACTTTGGTGACTCACACCCAAGGTATCCCACACCACGACTGGTGTTAATAAACCCACAAGGTGCCCAAAAAACAAACCCAACACCCCGATGTGAAACAAGATGTTCCCCGCACGCAAATACCGTGTTTGCAATAATTGGCTAGAATCGGTCTTCCAAGTGTATTGTTCTCGATCAAAGCGCACCAAACTGCCAAACAAAAAGATGCTTAGGGCAATATATGGGTAAATGCCAAAGAAAAAGTCATTTAGGTAATTCATGATTTGCTCCTATTTCCTATTTTGTTTGCGGATAAAACGCAATGGGTTG
>JASLDB010000050.1 GCA_030151665.1 Neisseriaceae bacterium | reverse complement strand
GTTTTGATAATAGCCATGGTTTGCAATTGCATCCCCAATGGATGGAAGCCGCAGCCTTTGCTTGGCTGGCTGCTTGTTGGTGCTTGAAAATACCCAGTAATATGCCCAGTGCTACTGGCGCCAAAGGCCCCAGAATTTTAGGCGCGGGCTATTATGCTTAACCCAATTAAAGTGATTTTATGGCAGTAAACAATAACCGCAAGACACCCAAAAAAACCCCGCCACGCAAGCCGAACAATACCACGGGTGTCAAAAAGAATAAGCAAGGGGTTGTCCGTAACCATGGCAACAATGCTGCACCCACCCAAAATACCAATTTATTGGGTTTATTGGCAGATGGACTGTGGCTAATCGCCTTTATTGTCACCATTATGTACACCTTGGCTTTAAGCAGTTTTAGCATGAAAGATCCTGCGTGGTCACGTAGCATTGAATTCCAAGGCTCTCCTGAAAACCTAACCGGATTATTGGGCGCATATACTGCTGATATCAGCTATTATTTTTTTGGTCTATCTGTGTGGTGGGTCGTTTTGGCTGCTGCTTGTGCCTTGGTCAAAACCTTTCGCAGCAATCGCCATAAAATGGCAATTAATAACCGCCATTATAGCTTCCCCTTGGCTGGCATCGGCCTACTGGTCTTATTGCTAAGCAGCCCCATTTTAGAATATTTTTTGAGTAAAGAGCCTTTACAACACACACTACCCATCGGCGCAGGTGGGCTTTGGGGTCAAGCACTTGCACCATTGTCTGAGCCTTTTTTGGGTACATCCAGTGGGTTGTTATCAACTTGTATTATGATTTTGGGCTTGTCTTTGTTAATCCAAATTTCTTGGATTGATATGTTCAAAAAGTTGGGCTTGTATTTGCGTTGGTTTGGTTTAAAGATTTTCCGTGCCCCAAAATATTTGGTGGGCAATTTGGCCAAGAATCAACAAATCATCAAAGAAACCGAGCACATCAATGCCCAACCCGTTGAAAAAATGCCAGTGGCTGTTAGTAATCGCAAAACCAATGAAACCGACAAAACAGAAGCCGCAAGCAAAGACATTCCCATTCAAACGGCTTTGTTTGATGATGACCTACCCAGCTCCAAAACCATGGTCAATAAACCTGCCAAGCCCAAAAAGAAAAACATCACCAATATGGGTGATTTACCCGATTTGGACTTATTAACCTTGCCCAGTGGCGTCACCGAAAAAGTTGACCCCACCAAATTACAAGAAACAGCCAGTTTAATCGAAACCAAATTGGCTGAGTTCGGTGTCAATGTCCAAGTCTTAAGTGCCACATCAGGCCCAGTGATTACTCGCTATGAAATTGAGCCCGCTCAAGGTGTCAAAGGTAGTCAAATTGTCAATTTAAATAAAGACTTGGCACGCGCATTGAGTTTACAAAGTGTTCGTGTGGTGGAAACCATTGCTGGCAAATCCAGCATGGGCATTGAATTGCCCAATGACAGTCGCCAAAATGTTACCTTGCATGAAATCTTGGCAGCCCAAGTTTTTGATGATGCCGCTTCCAAGTTAACCGTGGCATTGGGCAAAGACATTGCTGGCGTACCCGTTGTTGCTGACCTTGGCAAAATGCCTCATGTTTTGGTGGCAGGTACCACAGGCTCGGGTAAATCCGTTGCCATTAATACCATGATTTTGTCATTGCTGTATAAGGCCACAGCAGAAGACATTCGCCTCATCATGGTTGACCCAAAAATGTTAGAATTATCGGTTTACCAAGATATTCCCCACTTATTGGCACCCGTGGTCACCGACATGAAACATGCGGGCAATGCACTCAATTGGTGTGTTGCCGAAATGGAAAAACGCTATCGCCTTTTAGCCCATGTGGGTGTGCGCCAATTGTCTGGTTATAACCAAAAAATATTGGAAGCCAAAGAAACCAATACCCCTATTCCCAATCCATTTAGCTTGAATCCCGATGACCCTGAGCCATTGGAAAAAATGCCCTATATTGTGGTGATTATTGATGAGCTAGCAGATTTAATGATGGTAGAGGGTAAAAAAGTTGAACAACAAATTGCCCGTTTGGCACAAAAAGCACGTGCGGCTGGTATTCATTTGATTTTGGCCACCCAACGCCCATCTGTGGATGTGATTACTGGCTTGATTAAAGCCAATATCCCCACCCGCATATCATTCCAAGTCTCAAGTAAAATCGATAGTCGTACCATCTTGGATCAAGCCGGTGCAGAGAATTTATTGGGTAAAGGCGATATGTTATTTTTACCACCAGGTACATCTGAACCCACTCGCTTACACGGTGCATTTGTCAGTGATGATGAAGTGCACCATGTGGTTAATTTCTTGAAACAACAAGGTGAACCCAATTACGTTGAAGGTTTGTTAACGGGTGAAGCAACCATGAGCACAGAATCTGCTATTAGCCCGGGCAAAAGCCAGCAAAGTGACGAATTATTTGACCAAGCCGTTGAATTTGTTTTAACCAGCCGAAAAACATCCATTTCTGCCTTACAACGCCATTTGCGCATTGGTTACAACCGCTCTGCTAACCTAATGGAAGCCTTGGAACAAGAAGGCATTGTTTCACCGGCAGAGCTCGGTGGTAGTCGACAAATTTTGGCCAAAAAGACAATTGAATAAGGAATAACATGGCATTCTTTTACCAAGAACCCGCATTTTCTAGCCAACAATCAGCCGAGAAAACAGCCATTTTGTTGCTGAATTTGGGCACCCCTGATTCAACATCAACCCAAGATGTTAAACGTTATTTGGCAGAATTTTTAGCTGATGGCCGTGTGATTGAAGCACCCAGTTGGCTGTGGAAAATCATTTTACATGGCATTATCTTGCCATTTCGCAGTAAAAAAAGTGCCCATGCTTATGAAAAAATTTGGTCAAAAGAAGGCTCGCCTTTATTAAACTTCACACGCAAACAAGCCGAGCAATTGCAAAAAAAATTGCAGAACCAAGGCAGCAAGGTGGTAGTGGATTACGCGATGACTTATGGCAACCCCAGTGTTAAACAACAACTGGCACAGCTCAAAGCCTTGGGTGTTACCCGCCTCTTAATCGTGCCCTTGTACCCACAATATGCTGCTTCCAGTACAGGTGCGGCTTTAGACCAAGTGTACCGAGAACTCTTAAAACAACGCAATATGCAGTCGATTCGCACGGTCAAAGATTACCATGACCACCCAGCTTATTTGGACGCATTGGCCACTGGCATTGAAACCCATTGGCAACAACATGGCCGTGCCAAAAAGCTGTTAATGAGTTTTCATGGTATCCCTAAAATCAGCGTGGAAAAAGGCGACCCATACTACCAGCACTGCCAAACCACCGCTGCTGCCTTGGCCAATCGTTTGGATTTAACAGAAGAGCAATACACATTGTGCTTTCAAAGCCGTTTTGGTCCCGCCAAATGGCTAGGCCCATCAACACAAGATTTATTGGTTGAGCTCCCTCAGTCTGGTATTGATAGCTTGGATATTGTTTGCCCCGGTTTTAGCAGTGATTGCTTGGAAACCATGGAAGAAATCTGCTTACAAGGCAAAGCTGACTTTCATGCTGCTGGTGGCAAAACATTCCAATACATCCCCTGCCTCAACGCCCAAAATATGTGGATAGATGCCCTTGCCACGATTTGCCAAGAAAACTTACAAGGCTGGCCCCAGTAAAACAACATCGCCATTTTTGTCTGCTACAGCCAAAATGGCGATATTCATTCATACCACCTTAGGCGTTCCCACCGCTTCAATTTTCAATATATCCCTTTTATCAAATAGCATGATATAGTCAAACCAGAAAATAACCATGGTGACTGATTTTTCTATAGAATAATCCAACAGCATAAACCACCTTTGGTCACTTCATTAAATCAAGCCATAACGACTGAATATGAAAAAATTTTGCTTTGTCACTTTATTTATTTTAACCATCAACCATGCGCATGCATTAAGTTGTGCTTATCCACACTATTGGGAAAGCAAAGCAACAAAAACCATTTATTATGGCATGCCTAACCAAGACAGTTCCACAGAGCTTGCTCGTCATAATATCGTGGTAACGGCAGACAAAGCTTCTTTTACTGGGCTTAAAAATTTAGGTATTTACGCACAAGATAAAAATTCTGTGTATTTATTTGGCAAGGTGATTCCTCGTGCCAATCCCAAAACTTGGCAATCAGTCAAGGTTCTGAACAACCAACCCAGTAATGCTTCATTATTCGGTAAGGACAATCGATTTTTATATTTTCAATACGATGCCTTGGTGCACGATGGTGATTTAGCGAGTATAGAAGTCTTTGACCAACATTTTTCACGCGATAAAAATGCCCTGTATTTTAATGGCTATCGCTTGCCCAATATCAACCCGAATACCTTTAAGACTATTTCATGGAAACCAGATCCACCCAGTAAGGTATGGGGTTGGAAATGTGATTTTTATCCCGATGTTTATATTGACCAAGCCACAGATGGGATACACCAATTAAGCCATCAAGTACTCATCAAAAAATATGGTTCTTGGCGCAAACAAAAATAAAACCATAAAGAAAACACCATGCTCAAATCAAGTTATCACCACATGTCACGTTTAGCGCCCATTGCCCTCGCAATAGGTTTGTCAGCGTGCGCATCAATCAATACCAATCATCAAATAGATAACTCGACAGCAAGCATGATGGATAATCTGATCCTAGTCACTCGTGAGAAAGATAACATTACAAGCAATAGCCTGACGACACCCACAGGTGAAACCATTATTCCCAGCACTCAATCTGAATTGATTCAGCTACACACAAAAGATGGACTGATTATTCAAACCAGAAATGATTCTCCGTTTTATGACGCAAATAAGCCGCAAGAATCCTTGCTGACATATTATAATCTCAAGGGCAATATTGTCGGTCGAAGTGACGATTTACGAGAATGGATTCGCAATAGTGTGTACCAAAGTCGATATGTTATTCAACCGAGAAAATACTATTTTGAACAGTACGCCCAGCTCGCTAATGAATTGAAACAATGGCATGCTTTGCCACAAAACAATGCATCTTACGGTATTCCTACTGATATAGATGAAAAACTCAAAAACATACTTTATCGGTTAAAAAGCCCAGCAGGGCAAGCAACAGACATGGTGTTATATGATCACCAAACCAAAATAGAAATATCGCTAGCTGGAACCAATATTTGTAGCGACTGGCCAGAAATTGAAATCAGAAAAGATGATGGCATAGCGCTCATTTCTGCAAAAGATTGTCAAAGTCAGCTATATGGCTTTATTGACCCAACACTCACTTGGGTAGTCCCGCCCCAATTTGATTATCTTCGTTTTTATTTTGATAAACATCAACCCAAAAAAACCAGCAAAACTGACAAGATAGTTATTGCTTTGGGTGCTATTCACATGGAGTCGGACAATCTTTTCTCTAGCTGCCAACGTTTGATTTTAAGTGACGGCACTGTTTCAGCACCCAGAATATTTGATACCCCAACACAAGATGCACAATTTTTCTTGGCAAGAGCATGCTCAACGAATGAACAAAACCATGATGGTGATGCGATTATACCCAATGGCATCGCCAACCAACTTGGGCAATGGGTTTTACCACCACAGTCTGGGCGACACCTTCAATCCTTACCCGATGAGCAAGGACATGTTTCTTTTTTAGACATCAAAAGCCAAACTATGGGTAGCATGGATATCCATGGCAATATTATTTTTCCTGCTCAATTTTTTGCCATCGTGAAAGAAAATCTGTCGACATTTGATAACGACATTCACCCCATTGTTTACGATACCCAAGGGCTGGCGGCTGTCAGTGCAAATCAACACAATACTCACTATGGTTTTATCAATCGAAAAGGCGAATGGCAAATTCACCCCAATTTGATAATTGGGCCCATGAATAGTTATGGCTTTGACGAAATAGGACGGGCATATGCCAATACCAAGAACAATAAAATACTGCGCATCATTGATATCCATGGAAATGATATGTATCCATCTATTCAAGGCAGTTTTGGTAAGATGAGTGCATCTGGCTTTATGGCCTTTCAGCCTTTAAAAACATCACGAACTTCCAAACCGCAGCCATCCATAACCCAAGCCCTTATGAATGAAAAAGGTGAACAATTAACCCCTCCCATTTACCACTCTATTCAATTTTTACCCCGACAATTGGCGATTGTTTCTATTCAACACCCAGTTACCAATGGCACAGCACCTTCCGAAACACATGGCGTGGTGAATATGCAAGGACAATGGGTGATTCCAGCGCAATATGATGTGATTCAAGCTTACCGAGATTATTTGATTGTTAGAAAAAATGGACAATATGGTATTTTGAATTATCAAAATCAATGGTTATATCCATTGCAAAACCATGTTTTGAGACCATTTTTTCAGAAAAACAATGAATAAACATGCAAAAATCCGATAGTTTAATTGAACCATCGGATTTCGATTATTCTAGGCCACTGGCGACTTTCGTATTAGCGATGATCAAGCCTTACCTAATATATTCACTGAATCAAAAATAAGAGGCGGGATTCACTGCTTTTGAGTTCACTCGCACTTCGAAGTGCAATTGTGCTCGACCACTGCCATCGGTGCCCATGGTGGCGATTTTTTGTCCAGAACTGACTTTATCACCATATTTCACCAAGATACTTTGATTATAAGCATAAGCCGTGACGGTGGTGTTGCTGTGTTTAATCATCACCAAATTACCATATCCACGCATGCCTGAGCCCACATACATCACAGTACCTGCTGCGGCCGCATAAATTGGATCGCCAACATTGCCTGTGATTTGAATGCCTTTAATGTTATTGCCATTAAAATGATTCACCACCGTACCATTAGCAGGTTTGCGCATGCTCACATTGGCCTTGCTTGAGCCTGTACTGCTGCTCGTATTGCTTGGTGTTTTATTGCCACTACTACTAGCGCTACTTGAGCTGCCTGAACCACTGGCTCGACTCACCCGAAGTAACTGCCCCACTTCAATTTGTGATGGATCGGATAAATTATTCCATGCACTCAAGGTTCGTGTTGTTTGATTAAATTTCAAACCAATGCGATACAAATTATCGCCAGCTTGGACGCGGTAAAAACCGGCAGGAGCAGGACCGCTGGGTATCACTTTGTTGGTATTGGACTGACCATTAACCACTGGCGCTTGATTGTTACTACAAGCACTCAAAAGCAAAGCCGAGCAGGCCAAAAGACTGATGATGGTATTTTTGGTTTTCGACATATTCTCTTAGCATAGACAAAGATTTAGTCTAAAGCATACCTTCGAGATCTATATTGTGCAAGGCAAAGCCATGTATGTAAACATCGCTTTACCTTGCATAAAGTGTCGATGAATGGATTTATTGACGCTGCCATTTTTGGGTACGACCCAAAGCCGAAACACCAATGTAGCCACGAACTTCTAAGGTTTTGCCACCATTGGTCACTTTGGCATTGGATTTATATGTTTTGCCACTTTTCGGATCAAAAATCGTTCCACCTTCATAAGTACCAGCAGAATTTTCTTTTAAGCCTTGCACCACATTCATGCCCACCAAAGGGGAGTCTGGATTTTTACAACCAGGACATTTGTTAACCACACCAGCAGATAAGGCAATGATTTTCCCTGTATAAGCGCCACCAGATTGGGTAATTTGAATAATGGCTTTGGGTTTACCTGTTTCGTCATCAATGGTTTGCCACTTGCCTTCAATGCCGGCAGCCCAAGTTTGACCTACACCCAACGCCAATACAGCCAATGCAAATAATTTCTTCATCTTAATCTCTCTTCTTTGTTATGATAACTAACCAGTAAAGACTGGATAATGTCATTTAAGCGCAAGGCAAATCCATGGCACAAGCATTATTTTAGTGCAATCACTTTAACCCGCGTGAGTGTGATTTTTATTTACTAAACTTTACCAATCTTAGGTCAGATTACCATGCACTCCTCTTTTCACATTCGCTTGGCACAACAATCCGATTTAGCTGCTATTGTAGCCATTTATAATTTCACCATTCCCTCTCGCCAAGTCACTGCCGATTTACACCCTGTTACAGTAACACAGCGCCAAGATTGGTTTGATGCCCACCAAGGTGAGCGGTTCCCTCTTTGGGTGGTTGAAAATGAACAAGGCGTTTGTGGTTGGATGAGTCTAAGCCCATACTACCCAAGAGAAGCATACAATATCAGTACCGAAATCAGCATGTACATTCACCCCGATTATCGCCATGCAGGCTTGGGGCAATTGCTATTTGATTATGGTATGGCTTATGCACGAACGCATGATTTTCACAATATTTTGGCGGTTATTTTCACCCACAATGAACCCAGTTGCCGTTTTTTTGAAAAGAATGGCTTTCAAAAATGGGGACTTTTACCGAAAATCTGCCGTTTAGACGACACATTGGCTGATATTGTTATTTTTGGCCATGCCTTTGATAAAGAAACACATGAACAACGATAAAGATTTATTGCGTTACAGCCGCCATTTATTGCTCGATGAAATCGGTTTTGAAGGGCAAGATAAAATCAACCAAGCCCGTGTTTTGGTCATCGGTTGTGGCGGCTTGGGTGCCAGTGCATTGCCCTACCTTGCCGCTTCTGGTGTAGGGTATTTGTATTTTGCGGATCATGATGTGATTGAATTGAGCAATTTACAAAGGCAAATTCTGTTTACCGAACACGATTTGGGCAAAAACAAAGCACAGGTCATGCAACAACGCTTGCAAGCTTTAAATCCAGATATCCACACCCATGCCATTACTAATCGCTTGGACTTCACTGCATTGTGTAAAGTGATTCACCAAGAAAAAATTCAATATGTTGTTGATTGTTCTGATAATTTCACCACCAGAAAAGCCATTAATCATGCCATTTGTCAGGAAAAAATCAGCTTAATTTCTGGTGCTGCTGTGCGTTTTGCTGGGCAATTGGCACTTTACCAGCCCCATTTGGGTACGGCTTGCTATGAGTGCTTATTTGCAGGCGAAGATGCCAGTGATGGTGCCTGTGCCACTTTTGGTGTATTTTCACCCTTAGTTGGTATTGTGGGCAGCATGCAGGCGGCTTTAACCCTACGCACCATTTTGGGCTTGACTGAGCAGGCGCACAATCAATTGCAAAGCATCAATGCCCAAACAGGACAATGGCAAAGCTTTGCCTTTTCCCCAGACCCAAACTGCCCTTGCTGCCAACAATATAAAAAGGACTAACCATGCGAGCAGTCGTACAGCGTGTCACCCATGCTAAAGTCGATATTTTAGAAGATTCATCAAGCCACACCCATGGCCAAATTGCACATGGCCTCATGGTGTTATTGGGTGTGGGAGATGAAGATAACCAAGATGATGCTCGCTACATGGCTGATAAAATCCAGTACTTGCGCTTATTTGAAGACACTGATGGCAAGATGAATCTTGATATCCATGCAGTGGGTGGCCATATTTTATTGGTATCACAATTTACCTTGTATGGTGATGCCAGAAAAGGCCGCCGAGCATCATTTTCCCATGCAGCGGCACCTGACACCGCCAATGCTTTATATGAAGAAGTCGCCACACGCTTGCGTCAAGATGGCTTGGTTGTCGAAACTGGGCAATTCCAAACCCACATGCAAGTCACCTTGTGCAATGATGGACCAGTAACCATTTTATTGGATTCCAAAAAAGGATTTTGATTGAATGCAAACATAACATGCTGGTGAAGCATACTAACTTCCAATGTGTCGATGAAACTTTCTCTCTCAATAACAAACAAAAAGCCATCTGTGTAGATGGCTTTTTTGTAAAACAATTAAATATGCAGATAATAAAGCACAGCAGCAGCAATCCCATAACACAACGCCGCCCAGCTGCCCAATAAATACCTTGGAACAATGTGACGCGGAATAAAACCGACACCTCGCACAAACGATGCACTCATGGAGAGCAATAACCATATCACCATGCCATGACTGGTCTTACCTGTTTCAGGATTCACCAAAATGCTTGGCCAAGCATTAACCACAATCATAATCACCATGCCCC
>JASLDB010000022.1 GCA_030151665.1 Neisseriaceae bacterium | reverse complement strand
GTGAAATGGCAGAGGAGTTGTTATTAAAAGGGCAAAAAGTCATCCCTGAAAAGGCTTTGGCAACAGGGTATTCTTTTCAATATGCCTCATTGGAATTGGCATTAAAGCAAATTTTGGCAAGATAAAGAGCAATGGCGGTTGATGAGCACGACATTGTTGTTGTCTTGTTGTTTCAATCAAATAAAAACGCCCAGTTTAATCTGGGCGTTTTGGTGTTTGATGAGATTGAAAAAAGATAGTCAATGGGTAGCTTGGGTCACTTTGCGATACAAACCATGCACCAGTAAAACCAACATCCCAACAATCAATCCCAAGACCAAACTGTAAGTGATGCCCACAAAATGCTGCAAAAATGAACCATTAAGCGCAGTTAGCCAATGACTTTGTAAGGCATTTAATAAGGGAATTTCACCAATAATAATGCCGCCACCGACCAAGAACATGGCAACTGTGCCAATAAACGCCAATATTTTCATTAAGTGTGGTGCGGCATTAATTAGCATGAGGCCTGTTTTTGCTTTGAAGCCAGCAGGTTGGGCGTTTTTCATTAGCCAATAGCCTAAATCATCCATTTTAATAATCCCCGCAACAAAGCCATACACACCCAATGTAATCAACAAGGCAATACTTAGCAAGGTCATGATTTGAATCGGTAAGGTGTGATGGGCGACGGTGTGCAAGGTAATCACAATAATCTCAGCAGATAAAATAAAGTCGGTGCGAATAGCGCCTTTTATTTTGTCTTTTTCGAGTTTTTGAATCATTTCATCGGTGATGATGGTGTCACTTTTGCTATTTTCATGTTCGGTTGTGGATTGGCGGTGAAACAAACTGTGATGGATTTTCTCAGCCCCTTCAAAACACAAATAAGCACCACCGATAACCAATAGAACAATCATTAACCAAGGGGCGAAATGATTGATTAACAGAGCAGCAGGGATAATCAGCAATTTGTTAATCAATGAGCCTTTGGCAACGGATAAAATAACCGGAATTTCACGATTGGCTTGTACGCCAGCAACTTGTTGGGCATTGACTGCCAAATCATCCGAAAGAACACCGGCGGTTTTTTTGCTTGCAAGTTTGGTCATGGTGGCGACATCGTCTAATACCGCGGTAATGTCGTCAAGCAAGGCTAATAAACTGGGACTGGCCATAAAATTTCCATATTGTCATTTTGCTGGGATTATAAATAGTATTGATTAAAAAAGCAGTTAATAAAACGTGTTAATGGCAGATTTAAGACAAGATTAACATTGAACAGTTAATTTTGATTGACTGCATATATTTTAAAAATTTGAGAGGTGCTTTGTGGCGAGAAAAGTTTTGGAAATGGTGTTTTGTATTTTTATTTTTTTGTCATTTTGATGGGCTGGTTATTGGTTTGTTAAGAAAGTTTTTATGTTTGTTTTTTGTACTAATTTTATTTAAATCAATATCTTGCTTTCTTTTTCTGTATTTAAGTGAATAATTAACCTAAAAAAATTCTCAACGGGTGGATATTTTTTTTTATAATAGGCTGTTTTTTTCTATTATTCGGGCAAAAAAAATAGCCTGATTTGGCAATTTTCTTAATAGAATATTGCTTTCATTCTGGTTTATTTATAGTAAATAAATTGGTTTTTAAAATATCTTTTAAAATATCTCATAAAAAAAGCAATAACAAATGTGGATAAGGAGTGAGCATGGACGTTAGTACACATTTAACCCTTGGGGCAGCCTGTTTGGTATTGCTCTTGGGTAGTTTTATGGTTAAAAAAATCAAGTTTTTGGATAAGTACAATATTCCAGAACCAGTTGCCGGTGGTTTTTTGGTGTCTTTGGTTTTGCTGGTGGTTTACCAAATGTGGCAATTCGAATTGAATTTTGATAAGGCTTTACAAAGCTCTTTGATGTTGGCTTTTTTCTCTTCAATTGGCTTAAGTGCAGACTTTACGCGCTTGATTAAAGGTGGCCGACCTATTCTGATTTTCTTGATTGTTGCGGCAGGTTTGATTTTTATTCAAAACGCTGCAGGTGTTAGCATGGCGATGTTGTTGGGTCAAAGCCCATTGTATGGTTTGATTGCAGGCTCAATTACTTTGTCTGGTGGTCATGGTACAGGGGCAGCTTGGGGGGCAACTTTTACCAATGAATATGGTTTGAAAGGTGCAACAGAGTTGGCAATGGCTTGTGCGACGTTTGGTTTGATTTTGGGTGGCACCATTGGTGGGCCCGTTGCACGTCGCTTATTAACCAAAATGGGCCGTAAACCAGAAGCAGAAGCTGAAGAAGAAGGTCCAAATGATTTGGCGTTTGAACACCCAACCCATTTTCGCAAAATCAATGCCAACTCAGTGATTGAAGTGGTTACCATGATGGCCATTTGTATTTCAGTGGGTACTTGGATTGCGGAGGCAACCAGCGGTTGGAAGTTTACTTTGCCAGCTTTTGTATGGTGTTTATTTACGGGTGTCATTATTCGCAATACTTTGGCTCATGGTTTGCATTATGATGTCCATGATCGTGCCATTGACGTATTGGGTAATGTGGCCTTGTCATTGTTCTTAGCCATTGCATTGATGTCATTAAAATTGTGGCAGCTTGCGAGCTTGGCTTTGCCAATCTTGGTAATCTTGGTTGTGCAAACCATTATCATGATTTTGTATGCTTATTTCGTGACTTTCCGCGTGATGGGCAAAGATTATGATGCCATTATCTTGAGTGCAGGCCACTGTGGCTTTGGTTTGGGTGCAACCCCAACTGCCATTGCTAACATGCAATCAGTGACCAAAACATTTGGTCCATCACACAAGGCATTTTTGATTGTTCCAATGGTGGGTGCATTCTTTATTGATATTATCAATACATTTATGATTCAATTGTTTATGTGGATTAGCAGTAATTTAATGTAATCCAATAGCATGAAAATATTAGACCACCGTCATGGTGGTCTTTTTTTATGTTATATTGTTATTTCGTGATTCATCAAATTGTCAAAAAATATAATTAGTGTAAGCCTTATCTATTCATGCACTAGCTTGTTTTATATTAAGGACGAAATATATGCTTTTACGTCATAACCAAGTCTTTACAGCCATTAAGAGTCAACATTTAACGGTCAGTCTGGCACGAGATGCCAGCAGTATTGAAGAAGCTCAGCGTTTGCGTTATCAAGTTTTTGCCGAAGAAATGGGCGCAAAAATTGTCAGTGATAAGCAATTGGATATTGATCATTACGATCCCTTTTGCGAACATCTTATTGTTCGGGAAACCGAAAATCAACAAGTCATCGGGTGTTATCGTTTACTCACCCACCATGCAGCACAAGCAGCAGGTGGTTGGTATTCACAAAGTGAATTTGATTTAAGCCGATTGCAACATATTTTGCCGCGCACCGTAGAACTGGGTAGAGCCTGTGTACACGCAGATTATCGCAATGGCGGTACCATCGGCCTATTGTGGATGGGGCTAGCACAATACATGCAAAACAATGATTTGGAATACATGATTGGCTGCGGCAGTGTAGACATGTTAGATGGTGGGCACATGGCAGCCAGTTTGTTTCGTGAATTAGAGAAAAAACATTATGCGGACAATGAGTACCGTGTGTTTCCACATCATCCTTTGCCGTTAGCATCATTGCAGCAAGATTTGCAAGTGGCAACCCCTGCACTTATCAAAGGCTATTTGCGTGCTGGTGCCAAAATCTGTGGTGAACCCGCTTGGGACCCTGATTTTAATTGTGCTGACATGTTGGTGATGATGGCCATGAACGAATTGAATCCACGCTATGCCAAACATTTCCTATCGTAATTATTTGCGCGCCAATTGGCGCTTTGTGCAATTTAGCTGCCACATTGTTTGGGCTGTGATGTATATTTTTATTGGCTTTTCACGCATGCATTTTGATAAACGCCAAAAGTGGTTGCAAAAGTGGTCGCAGAAATTACTGCAGATTTTAGCGATTAAAGTGGTGTGCGAGGGGGTTAATGAATCGAAAAAGGATGCTTCTTTTTGGGTATCCAATCATGTGACATGGTTAGATATTTTTGTGTATATGTCAATTGAGCCCAGCCGTTTTGTGGCCAAAGATGAAATTGCTCAATGGCCAGTAGTGGGGCGTTTGGTGGCGAGCTTTGGTGTGGTGTTTATTGATAGAAACAATAAACACCATGCACGAGAAGTTAGTCAACAATTGGTTGAGTATTTAAATGTGGGTGAAGCTGTAACCGTTTTTCCTGAAGGGACGAGCAGTGATGGTACTTCGGTTTTGCCATTTAAAAGCAGTTTGTTTCAAGCCGCTTTGGAGTCTGGTGCTGCGGTACAGCCTTGGGCACTACGCTATGAAAATGAACATGGGCGTCAAGTCACCCATTTGGCTTATTATGGTGAGGTGAGCTTTTGGGAAAGTTTAAAGCCTTTGTTATTGAATCGTCAAAACCAAGTTCGGGTTGCAAAGCTGCCCATGGTGGCTGTCGGTGATAAAGAAAGACGTGTTTTGTGTGAGGAAAGTCGCAATAGTGTGGTGGCGCAATTAAAAAAATGGGCTGTCACGTTGGACTAGCCCATTTTTTAGATGGCATCTACATTATGGTGTTGTACGGCGGCGGCGATGTTTCGCCGCTTTGTTTTTTGTTGTGCTATTGGGTTTTTTCTTTTTTCCCTGACTTTTTTCAACCAGGTTGGCCATGATTTTACTGGCTTTGCTTCGTTTGCTGTGTTCACGTTTTTCAGCTTTGGTGTTTTCACCTTCACCTTTTTTACGCTTTTTGCCCACTTGGCCACCACTAATCAAGCTTAAGTCAATTTTACTGGTTTCTAAATCGGCACGGACGACTTTGACAATGACCTTGTCACCGAGCTGGAAGACAATCCCACTTCTTTCACCTTCAATGCGCATGGTTTCTTGGCGATAATTGAAGTAATCTTGTCCCAAATCACTGATGTGAATCATGCCTTCAATATGCAGATCATTTAGATTAACAAATACACCAAAGCCTGTTAAACCAGAAATAGTGCCCTCAAAGACTTCACCAACTTTGTCTTTCATGTAATAGGTTTTGAGCCAATTTTCAACATCACGACTTGCATCATCCGCACGGCGCTCTGTAAATGAGGTGTGGATGCCTAAGGCTTGCCAAGATTTGGGTTGGTACTGTGACTTCAATAATAAGGCTTTGATGGCACGGTGGACGGTTAAATCTGGGTAGCGGCGAATAGGTGAGGTGAAATGGGTATAAGCTGGATACGCCAAGCCAAAATGGCCTTGGTTATTGGGTTCATATACAGCTTGTTTCATTGAGCGCAATAACATGATTTGCAAAGCATCTTTGTCAGCACGGCCTTTGAACTGCTCAGCCAATGCGGCATAGTCCAATGGTGTTGGTGCATCACCCCCGCCCAAGCTTAAGCCTAACATCGCCAATTGTTCGCGTAATGTGGTCAATTTTTCAACCGTTGGGCCCAAGTGGCTGCGAAAGAGTGCTGGATGTTTGTTTTCCAATAGATAATTGGCAGCACACACATTGGCTGCTAACATGCATTCTTCAATTAAGCGGTGCGCTTCATTGCGAATGACCGGCTCAATGTGGTCAATTTTGCCATTCTCATTGAATACCATTTGTGTTTCAACGGTGTCAAATTCAATGGCTCCACGCTCATGGCGTTTTTTTGCCAGTTTTTGATACAGTTGATACAAGGTATCAATTTGTGGCTTCAATGGATTGTCTGTGCCATTTTCAATCCAATCCCAAACTTGGTTGTAAGTTAGGCGAGCATGAGATTTCATCACAGCGGGATAAAATTCAAAGGATTTGATATTACCCGCATAGGTAATTTGCATATCGCACACCATGCACAAACGCTCGACATCGGGATTTAATGAGCAAATGCCATTGGACAGCTTTTCGGGCAACATGGGAATAACACGGCGCGGGAAGTACACACTGGTACTGCGCTCTTGGGCATCAATATCGATGCCATCGTCAGGTTTGACATAATGGCTGACATCGGCAATGGCAACGACAAGGCGATAATTACGACCTATTTTTTCAGCAAAGACGGCATCATCAAAATCTCGAGCAGTTTCGCCATCAATGGTCACCAAAGGCAAGTCACGCAAATCAACTCGGTTTTCACGCTCATTGGCCAAAACATGATCAGGCAAGTCTTGGGCTTGTGCCAAACAAGCTTCTCTAAATTGGTGTGGTAAATGGTGTTTGCGCACAGCAATTTCAATTTCCATGCCACTGTCAGCATAGTTGCCCAATACTTCAATAATGCGACCACTAGCAGGTTGATTGGCATCGGGGAAATTTTCTATATTCACCACAACCACTTGACCATGAGCAATGGTTTCTTGAGGGGGTACAGGAATCACCACACTTTGGGTTAAACGAGGGTCAGCAGGAACAACCAACATCATATTGGCTTGCAAGTGAACACGGCCCACAACTGTTGGGTTGGCACGTTCGATAATGTCTAATACTTGGCCCATGCGGCGACCACGGCGATCAACACCTGTGGGTCGAACAGTGACAATATCACCATGCATTAAGCTGCGCATTTGTTTATCGTACATAGCAAAGTCGCCTTGGCTATTGGGTTCCAATGGAATTGCAAAGCCAAAGCCATCTTTGTGGGCTTCGATACGGCATTTTTCCATGGCCAACTTTTCTGCCACACAGATTAAACCACGGCGATTAATGTAGGCTTGACCATCACGCACCATGGCATTGATGCGGCGTTCAAAAAAATCGAGTTCATGGGCACGAATGCCCAATTGTTTGGCCAAATCGCGAGGTGCGGTTGGTACGCCATTTTGTTCTAATACACTGGTCATCCATTCGCGGCTAGGCAAGGGTTCAGCATATTTTTGTTGCTCACGAGACAAATAAGGGTCTTGAGCACGCAAAGATTCGGTATTGTTATTCTTTTTATTTTTCATGGGTTTGTTTTTTGTCATTCTGATTGTATCAATCTCTTTTTAATTGTTGGTTTTATTGTTTGTCGATTAATCTGGCAAGAAATTGCCGATAAATGGGCATTGGTATTTAAGTATAAGGGTTAAGCAATACCAATTGATGACAGGGTGAAAATCAAGGGAAGTTACGAGGTGAACGGCTGGATAAAAAGCCTGTAAAAGTTTTTTAATCATAACACTTGTATTTTCATTTGCAATCTTTTTCTTGTGCTTAAGCCCTTTTTTTGTGGTTATTTTGACAGCAAAATGGTTTTTCTTGCGCCAGCTTGCATGGCAGGGTGTAAGGCAGCATGCTCGCCTTTTTCTTGTCCCGATTGAAAATCTTGCCAAGCATAATGCCTTGCTTGTCCTGATGAACGACCCGCTTTGCTTTGGCGAATGCTCAAATTGGGGTAGTGCAATTGTAAATAAGTTTCAATGGCTTCGCGTTGTGGATTGTCTGGCAGTAATTCGGCTATTTTTTCTTTGATGCTAAATACAAAGCCCAATGAAAATTGATTAGCACGGGCTTGGCGAACACTGTTTTTAGGGTGTTGGATGGTGGCAAGAAAATCTTTTCTGGCATGGCGCAATTGTCGATTCAATACTGTAAAAGCATAGGCAGATAATTGGGCATGGGGCGCAGGACCAATAAAGCGCAATAAACGTTTTTGACTGGTTTCTTGCCACGTTAAGACATATTGGCAAGCAAAAACCTCTGCACACAATGCCATTAAATGCCATTGCCAATGCTTAACGGTTTTGGCAATGGTGTCACTGCTAATTTCTTCGATGTGCTCTAAGGCAATATCGCTGCTGCTAAGGCCATATTGCTGCATGAGAATTTGTGCATGTTTTAAGGCTTGGGCAGCTTCATGTTCATTGCTGGATTGGCTTAATGCCAGGCATTTTTTTATTTTTTTTATAATATCTTGTTTATTCATGTTTTTAATATGTTTTGCTCATTTTGATGGTTGTATTTGTAAGTAAGTGTAATGAATTGTTATTGATTGTTAAAAAATCAATCGGTAAGATGGATTTTAGGGAGTCAATCCTGTCTAGCTATCGAGACGATGATTAAACAAAACAACAAATAGAAAGAACAATAATGAAAACATTTATCCAAATCAACCAATGGATTGGTAAGACTTTTGCCATTTGGGTGATGCTGTTTGCCAGTTTGGCTTTTTTAAGCCCGGAAAGTTTTAAATTTTTGGGGGCTTACGTGCCATGGTTACTAGGCATTGTCATGTTGGGTATGGGGGCAACATTGACGGTCGCCGATTTCAAAGAAGTCATCAGACAACCTTTGGCCGTGATGGTTGGGGTCGTGGCTCAATTTGTTATTATGCCATCTTTGGCTTTTGTCTTGGCCAAAGTTTTTGCACTGCCTGCCGAAATTGCGGTGGGGGTGATTTTGGTGGGCAGTTGCCCTGGTGGGACATCGTCTAATGTGATGACATATCTAGCTAAGGGCAATACAGCTTTGTCTGTTGCTTGTACATCTATTTCTACTTTATTGGCACCCGTATTAACCCCTGCTATTTTTTATCTTTTGGCGAGCCAGTGGTTGCAAATTGATGCAGCTGCAATGTTGTCATCGGTATTGAAAATGGTATTGCTACCTATTATATTGGGGGTGGTATTGCGCAGTTTATGGAAAAAACAAATTGCCCAAGTTGCCGAAGTTTTGCCATTGGTATCGGTTGTGGCTATTGTGCTCATTGTGATGGCAGTGGTCAGTGGTAGCAAAGAGAAAATTATTGAAACAGGGGCATTGATTTTCTTGGTGGTGATTTTGCACAATGGCTTAGGGTATTTATTGGGTTTTTTACTGGGACGCTTATTTAAATTGCCTTATGCTGATAACAAAGCCATCGCGATTGAAGTGGGGATGCAAAACTCTGGTTTAGGAGCGGCTTTGGCGATGGCTCATTTTGGTCCTTTGGCTGCTGTACCAAGCGCTATTTTTAGTTTTTGGCACAATATTTCTGGTCCATTGTTGGCAACATATTGGGCACGAAAACGCCAATAGTATGGTGCTTGGGCTTGATGGATATAGAATAGCAAAATACTTTAAAAAAACTAAAGTATTTTGTGAAAAACATTCACTTGTTTCATGTTTTAACTTGGGCAATAATGCATTTAATGAAAATTCACTGAACAAGAAAGGTTGTTTAGCATGACAAACATGGTATTGGAACAATTAACAAAACGTCGCAGCATCTATGTTTTGGGTAAAAATATTCACAAAAGTGCTGATGAAGTTGCAACATTGATTCAAGAAACAGTTGAAGCATCACCTTCTGCATTTAACTCACAAAGCTCTCGCGTTGTGGTGTTGATGGGTGAGCATCAAGACAAGGTGTGGGAAATTGCCAAAGGCATTTTGCGTGCCATGATTCCTGCTGACTCATTTGCTGCCACTGAGCAAAAAATGGACATGTTCAAAGCTGCTTTTGGTACTGTTTTGTTTTTTGAAGATGTGAATGTGGTTAAAGGTTTGCAAGAACAATTTGCCGCTTATGCTGATAACTTCCCAATTTGGTCTGAACATTCATCTGCCATGGCTCAATTGGCTGTGTGGACTGTGTTATCGAGTGAAGGCATTGGTGCTTCATTGCAACATTACAACCCAATTATTGATGAGCAAGTTAAAGCCGAATGGGGCATTCCTGCTAATTGGGTATTGCGTGCGCAAATGCCATTTGGCAGCATCGAAGCACCAGCCAATGATAAAGATACCATGGCTCGTGCAGATCGCTTTAAAGTATTTAAATAAACGACACATTCATAAAAAAGACCAAGCTTGCTTGGTCTTTTTCTTTATCTTGTTAAAGGCTTTGGGTAAGATAAATGAGCTGGCTTTTATTTTATTAGGGGAAATGTATGAGTCAAGTATTGGTATTGCGTACTTCAGTGAGTGGGCAGGACAGTGTTTCGAATCGTCTAATTGATGAGTTTTTGGCCAAAAGTTTGGCAAAATGGCCAAATACCCAAGTAATAGAGCGTAATTTGGCTGATGATGCGATCCCAAATTTAACAGAAGAAACCGCCAAAGCCATTCGCAGTGGTGTTTTAGAGACGCCTTTGCAGCGTTTGGCCAATGATGTTGCCAATGGTTTGATTGCTGAAATTAACCAAGCCGATTATATTTTTATTGGTTTGCCTCGCTATAATTTTAGTGTTCCTGCTTCTTTTAAAGCCTATATTGATTATATTGCCAGACCCAAGCAAACATTTCGCTATGGTGAAAATGGTTCTGAAGGTTTATTAAGTAGTGCACCCGTTTATGTGTTTATTACCAGTGGTGGACAATATGATGCTCAAGATGATGGTATGCAAGCTTGGCTGAGTCAGACTTTGTCATTTTTGGGTTTGCATGATGTGCATTTTATCTGTGTGGATGGTATTGCATCTGGTCCTCTGTCTGAAAACAGCAGTTATTTACAAGCCCAAAAACAAATGCAACAGTATGTTGATTGTGATGAATAGCTAAAAAAAATGTGATTTTTGGTTTAAGATGGTGTTTACACACTTATCAAACCAAGGATTTAACATGCCCAAGTCAACCCTTATTGATCGCTTACAGTCGGCATGCCCACAAGTACAGCTATTGACTGATAAGCAAGACATGGCTGGATTTTGCCAAGATCAGCGTCGGCGATTTATGGCATCTGTGTGGGCAGTGGCTTTGCCCAAAAACACAGAAGAAGTGCAGGCCATTGTTGCATTTTGCTTTGCTAATCATATTCCCATTACCCCACAAAGTGGTAATACCAGTTTGTGTGGTGGGGCGACACCCGATGACAGTGTGGCAGGTCTTGGCATTATTCTTTCTTTAAATCGTTTAAATCAAGTGCGAGAAATCAATTTGGCCGATAATTGCATAACAGTGGAAGCTGGTATGGTCTTGGCCAATGTGCAACAAGTTGCCCAAGATGCAGGTCGATTATTTCCGTTGTCGATGGCCAGCGAAGGCAGTTGTCAAATTGGTGGCAATTTGGCTTGCAATGCAGGTGGTTTAAATGTTTTGCGTTATGGCCCTGCGCGTGATTTGGTTTTGGGACTGGAAGTGGTATTGCCCAATGGGCACATCATTAATCATTTGTCTCCGTTGCATAAGAATACAACTGGTTTTGACAGTAAGCATTTGTTTATTGGTAGCGAAGGGCGGTTTGGCGTGATTACAGCGGCGACGCTCAAATTATTCGCTTTGCCCAAAACGACTGTCACCGCTTGGGTTGGCGTGGCCAGTATTGACGAAGCAGTACAGTTATTGCAATTGTTGCAAGGGCAATTTGCGGATCGCTTAAGCAGCTTTGAATTAATCAGTGACAAAGCATTAACCATTAGCAGTGCATTCAGTCAATTGGCAAGACCCATTGATGATGCACCTTGGTCAATATTATTGGAATTAACAGACAGTTTGGATTTGCCGATTTTGGCAGAACATTTAATTGATACATTGTGGGAAAACCAGTTTAGCAATACGGTGCTGGCACAATCTGAGCATGAGCGACAACATTTGTGGACGCTACGAGAAAATATTTCTGAAGCACAACGGGATTTGGGTGCCAGTATCAAGCATGATATTGCCGTGCCAATTAAAAATGTTGCGAAATTTGTGAATGACAATGCCCCTTTGCTAAAAGCCGCTTATCCAGATTGTGAGTTGGTGGTATTTGGTCATTTGGGTGATGGTAGTTTACATTACAATGTTTTTTTGCCAGCCATTTTAAGCAATGATGTATATGAGCATGAAGAAGCGATTAATACCATTGTTTATGATTCGGTATTGGCGTATGAAGGTACGGTAGCGGCTGAGCATGGTGTTGGCCAGATAAAAAAAGAATGGATGAAGCAGATGCGAACCGAAGATGAGTTGGCATTAATGCAAACCATTAAGCAGGTACTAGACCCCGAGGATTTATTTAATCGTGGTAAAGTGATGCCAGATTAAAAATAAATTTGCAGATTAAAGACCGCCATGACTGGCGGTCTTTTTGTTATTATAAATAAATAATATTATTCCAATGTAATTTTATTTTAAGCGGTAAATGCAACAAAAATAATACATGAAAAATTATTTACAATGCATTATATAAATGAAATTTGAATTTATTTTAAGTAATCAAATGATTTTAAAAGATTAAATTAAATTTTAATCTGTTTTTTAGTATTTTGTGTTCGATTAATCAAATATATGTCCATTTATCTGAAATTTAGATGAATAATATTGAGCCAATTATAATATT
>JASLDB010000225.1 GCA_030151665.1 Neisseriaceae bacterium | reverse complement strand
ATTTATTGCTTTATGCCTCATGACCTCTACTC
This sequence comes from Neisseriaceae bacterium, assembly GCA_030151665.1. Taxonomy (GTDB): domain Bacteria; phylum Pseudomonadota; class Gammaproteobacteria; order Burkholderiales; family Neisseriaceae; genus JASLFS01. The sequence goes on along the minus strand of JASLDB010000225.1, from coordinate 7,499 downwards.
ATCAATTAACCCATCACCGCAAACAAAACAGCTGCCAAAATAGCACTGATTAATGCATAGCGAAATTGGGTAGTGGCATGGTGCAAGGGCGTGATATCACAACTTCTGGATGCCAAGACAGTCGCATCACCAAAAAAACAAGCATGGCTACCAAAACCGCCAGCAGAAGCCAAAGCACCGATGGTCAATGGAATATTGGCATCTAGTGCAATAGCCAAAGGCATGATAATGGGCATGGCAATGGCGTAAACACCCCAAAATGAACCAGTGGTAAAGGTTAAAAATGATAACAATATAAAGGTAATCACTGGCAACCAAGCCGCACTTAAAAAGGGTTTCACACTTTCAATTAAATACGGTGCCAAACCCAATTGTTCGTTTACGTCTTGCAAAACGAAAGCTGCAAAAATAATGGCAATGGGCATCACCATACTCCCAACGCCTCGCATAAAGTGCTCGCACAAATCAGGGATGCTACCCAAACCTGCAAAACGGTAATAAAACAAAGTCACAATCACCGTGCAAATCACCGCCAACAAGGTATCACCCAAATACCAAGCCATACCAATCATCACCAAAATCGGCACAAAGAAATGCCACAAGGTAGGAGAGCGATCGGCACTGCTTTTCAATACCAAATCTTGCTCATCAGCCACTTGCACGGTATTGGCCAAGACATTTTCTTGGGCCGCAGCATCAGCAGCTTTCATGCTAGTCGATGCAGGGATGATTTTATAAATAACCAAAGGGACCAATAACACAGCGATCCAAGCGTAAAACATATACGGAATCACTTGAATATACATTGCCATGCCTTCGCCAGATTTGGCAACATGGTTGCTTTCCAGTAAGCCCGAAATATAAATGGCCCAAGTGGAGATCGGTACCAATAGACAGACTGGTGTAGCAGTGGCTGCCGCAATATAAGCCAACATGGCGCGAGAAACTTTAAACTTGTCAGTGAGTTTGCGCATGGCAGCACCCACGGTCAAAGCACTTAAGTAGTCGTCAATAAAAATCACCAAACCCAAAGCCCATGCCGCCAATAAACTTTGTTCTCGATTTTTAATATAGCGGGACAGTAAGCTGCTAAACGCATCAGTTGCCCGTGATACTTGCAACCAAATAATCAAACCACCCATTAAGGCAGACAAAAGTAAAATCCACCCCATTACAGCACCACCCATCACCCGTAATGAGCTATTCATCACTTCATGCAAAAATTGAATGGGATTGGCATTGAGCATTAAAAGCCCGACACATGCACCTGTGAATAACGGTTCTAATGTACGGCGACTAACCAATGCCAACACCAGCACAGTCAAAACCGGTAACAAAACCAACAAACCAAAATGCTGCTTGCCATCCGAACCCACAGGAACCAACCAATGTGATAACAAAACCATAACGAGCAATCCAAAAGCAATGCCCACAAGGGTCCGATTATCAAACGCTTTATAAGGTGCACTTTTAAACATTTTATTCCCCAGCTATTGTCATGCACCCATTGTTTGGAGCATCAACAATACATCAGCTTATTTCGTTAAAAAGGGCAAGAGCACAAGGCCCTCACCAAACCCAAAAATCATCAGGAATTAAATAGAATGTAAAGGACAGCCTTCAACACCAGCAAAAAAATTGGCCAAGGCATTAATGTGTTCACGCTGATGCGCTTGTAAGCTTTGCCCTGCATAAGTTTTATAGGAATCAAGCAAAGGATTGATGACACCACTATTGATGCCAGATAAGGTTTCGATAACAGCCAAACCCATAAATGGTGTGACATTACCGTTATAACCACCCTCATGGGTAAACACCACTCGTTTATGCCCCAAAGTATCCGCCACATCCATTAAGGCTTGTGTCATGGCTTTGTAACTGTCTTCATGCAATAACATCCGCCCCAGTGGGTCTTCTATGCATGAATCAAATCCACATGGAACAATAATCAAGTCAGGTTGATAAGCCAATAAAGCAGGGATAACGATTTTTTCAAAAGCATACAAATAGGCTTCATGACCACAGCCTGGCATCAAAGGAATGTTGATGTTTTTGCCCTTGCCTTCTTCAGCACCCGTATCATATTCAGAACCTGTTCCACGTGGAAACAAATCATCTTGGTGCAATGAAATGGTCAACGCTCGTCCATCATGCCAAAAAGCTGCTTCTGTACCATTGCCGTGGTGTACATCCCAATCCACAAATGCAATACGCTCTAAGCCCAATTCATCCAAAGCATAAGCCCCAGCAATGGCTGCATTGGCATACATGCAAAAGCCCATGCCATGAGCAGGTTCAGCATGGTGACCTGGTGGGCGAATCAAGGCATAAGCATTTTGTACTTTGCCTTCCACCACAGCCTTAACCGCTGCAATGGCACCTCCTGCTGATTTTTTGGCAATTTTTACCGATGCTGGTGCAAAAGGAGACTCTCCATCCAAATTACCATATTGACCATCTTGCGCTTCAATGCCATCTAAATAGTCTTGGGTGTGAATACGGGATAAATCTGCCAAACTGGCATCCAAAGGCGTAATGGCAGTGAGTTTTTCGGTCACTCCCACGCCATCCAATAGGTTTTTAATCCGTCTTTTGGGTTCTGGTGATTCATAATGATGACTGGGTTGATTAATCAGACTGGGCACCATAGTGCCACAGCTATTGCCCGTATCATGCCACATATACCATTCGTGCCAAACGAAGCCTGTTTGATTCATGCTATTTCTCCAATATTGTCTATTTCTGGCTATTTTTGCCATGTGACGATGCCTTTATTTAATGGTATTTAATTAACACCTTGGCATTCATTTATAATCATTCTAGACAGTAATCAAGCATTTACGAAGCACAATACGGGACAATAAAAGAATAATTTAGGACAATTGCTGCTGCCTAAATGCCGCCAAAGACTGCCCTGTCCAGCGTTTAAATGCAGAACGAAAAGCGGCAACTTCACTGTAACCAAGAGCTTCAGCAATTTGTTGCAAGCGCACATTATCTTGCTGCAAAAAATACATGGCTCTCTCACTTCTCACATCATCTAATAGCATTTGAAATGTGGTGTCTTCATTTTTTAAGTAGCGTCGCAAAGTTCTTTGACTCACAAAGCAACTGTCAGCCACATCATCAATCCGAATGAAGCGATTCAAGTCTTGTTGTAGCAATTGCTTCACCTTAGCGCTCCACAATTGCTGCATGGATTTAATCAAGCCATCTTCAATGCCCTGACAATGTTGTGTTGCCATTTTAAAACTGGTGGCATTTTGAAAATTCAGTGGTCTATCCAAAGCCGCTCGTTCAAACACCAATCCATCAAACTCAGCACACAATACAATGGGGCATTTAAAAACCGCCTCATATGCTGCCAAATAGGGCAAATTATCTTGTTTTAAATGAACGGCCAAAGGTGGCTCATTGCTGGTTAAGACCGTTTGAATCAATCGCCAATAAGAACTGAGGCAAATATCTAAGTTAAATGCCAATAAATCAGCATCACCATGGTAATCATGACAACGCCACTGGGCTTGATCATCGTATTCGATTAATTCGCTGCGAAAATAGCTGCCCAGTTGCAATGAAAATGTCTGGGTACAGCTTAAAGAGGTGCGCAAATTTTCACTCACCAACATTAAATAACCCAAGATGCCATAAGAAGCTGTGTGCATGGCTTGGCCAATATACAGCCCAAGTTCAGGACAATTGATGTGTTCTTTGACCCAACGAAACACCGCCAATTCATCTTCTTTGCTAATCACCTCCATATCACTGCCTGCTTGATAAGGATTAATCAGTAAACGCAAATCAGTTTGCAAATCTGCATGGTCACACAGTTGTTGTAAATGCTGAATGGTATGCAAAGAAGTTGGACACAGTTGTAGTGCGTTATCGCCAATCGGTTTACGCATGGTGTTGTTTCTCCTCATTTTAAAAACTATTTCTCTATTTTTATGTAATTTTCATACAGTGCTCTGAGCACTTTTTTTATATTTTGTGGTCAATCATCGACTTGATGAATAGTAGATTTAGCAAAATTTCATCTATTGTGCAAGACAGTTTTCGGTGACTCAACGCCCATTACAAGCCAACTCACTGAATTTTTTTGAAGGTTTAATGCAAAATAATATTGGCAATATTATGACGTTGTTATAATATGAAATTGATTCAAATCAAATCATAATAATTAAAACGGCTTTTTCTCTATTCTTCAAATTGGGAAAAAGCATTCTTTTTCTAATATAAGGAGACCGCCATGCTTACTGTTATTGGCTTGGCCATTATTTTAACCATTGTTGTATTGCTACTGACTGAAAAGGTATCACCAGTCATCTGTTTGATTATGGTGCCATTGATTGGTGCTTTAATTGGTGTTGCGACTGGACTTTTTGAATTTTCTGCCATTGAGAAATTTTACAAAGATGGCGTGAGTTCTGTGTTGCAAGTGGTCATCATGTTTGTATTCGCTATTTTGTTCTTTGGCGTCATGAACGATGTTGGCTTGTTTGACCCGATTATCAAAGGCATGATTCGCCTCACCCGAGGCAATGTAATTGCTGTGTGTATTGGTACGGTATTGGTATCGATTGTAGCGCATTTAGATGGTGCTGGTGCTTCAACCTTCTTACTGGTTGTGCCACCACTATTGCCTTTGTACAAACGATTAAAAATGAACCCCTACTTGCTATTTTTGTTGCTAGCCGCCAGTGCCGGTGTGGTTAACATGTTGCCATGGGGTGGTCCAGTAGGCCGTATCGCCTCTGTACTAAAAGTAGATCCTGTTGGATTGTGGCGTGATCTTTTGGTTATTCAAATCATTGGTATTGTCTTATTGCTGATTTTGGCTGTCGTTCTGGGTCTTCGTGAGCAACGCCGCATCCGCCAATTAGATGGTGCTCAACCTGCAACGGGTAATGCAAGCAGTGAAACCGACTATGAAAACCATGGTACACAAGGTGACGAAGCGGCCATTACCCATGATTTAGTTGAAGTGGAAGAAGAAGAAACCCCTGAACGCAAAGCCTTATTGCGCCCTAAATTGCGTTGGGTTAATGCGGCGATTTTTGCAGCCACATTGGGGGTATTGGTATGGGGCGTCTTGCCTTCAGGTTATGTATTCATGATAGCCTTGTGCTTGGCATTGTTGATTAACTACCCACAACCTAAAATGCAAATGGAACGCATCAGCGCCCATGCTGGTGGCGCAATTATGATGGCCAGTATCATTTTGGCAGCAGGGACATTTTTGGGTATTTTAAAAACATCAGGAATGCTCAATAGCATTGCAGTGGCCTTGGTGGATTTATTGCCTGCAAGCGCCTTGCCGCATTTACATTTGATTATTGGTTTCTTCGGTATTCCATTGGAATTGGTATTGAACACTGATGCCTACTACTTTGCACTTTTCCCTGTGGTTGAACAAGTGACTAGCCATGCTGGTGTTGCCTCAACATCTGCTGCTTTTGCCATGTTAATTGGTAGCATTGTGGGAACATTTATCTCACCATTCTCACCTGCTTTGTGGATGGGCTTGGGCTTGGCAAAACTGTCTATGGGCCAGCATATTCGCTACTCATTCTTCTGGGTATGGGGGGTATCTTTGACACTGATGGCCATCGCTTTTGTTATTGGCGTGATTTAAACCCCATTAGAAATATTTGACCCAACAAAAAATCCCCAAATATCAATTTGGGGATTTTTTATTTTTACTTCACTAATGATGCTTAGCCATTAACCTTTGGATACGGTAACCATCGCAGGACGGATAACACGATCAGCCAATTGATAACCTTTTTTCATCACATTCACAATGTGATTGGCTTCTAAATCACTTTCAACCATTTGTAAGGCTTGGTGTGCATGTGGGTCCAATTTATCACCCACTTTTGCCTCAACCTCACTGACTTGGCCACGTTCAAATGCTTTTTCTAGCTCATTTAACGTCATGCTAACACCCATTTTTAAAGCGTCGAATTGACCGCTCTCGTCCATCAATGCCATTTCCAAGTAATCTTTGACAGCCAATAAATCCGTTGCAAATTTTTGCGTTGCAAATTTATGAGCAGATTGAATCTCTTCTTGGTGACGACGGCGCAAGTTCTGCTCATTGGCCAAGGCACGTAATTTTTCATCTTCCAATTGACCTTTAAGCTCTGCGACTTGAATAAGCAAATCTTCTTGGCTTAGGACTTCATCAACCATGGCTTCTGCTTCTACAGCAGCATCTAATACAGTCTCTTCTTGTGTCATGTGATCTTGCTTATCTTGGCTCATCGTTCTTTACCTTACAATCAAATTTCAGATGCCCAATACATCGGGGCTACTCTAGCAAAAAACAAGTGTTGCTAGCGTCAAATAATACAAATTATCCACTGCATAGCATTTGCTCAAGCTATCACACCCTAGCCATTGCAGCACAGATGAAACACCCGTTTTATTTTTTGATGTTGTGCATTGCAAAAAAATGACAAAACAGTTAATGTATTTCAAAACAGCAATAACAACAATAAAATCAAAACAATAATAAACAGCATTCATGCTAAACCTACAAAGGAGTCGTTCAAGATGAGTCGTCTAAGCGCCCAACAAGCAAAGGCTGTGGCCGATACCATTTTATTTGGTTTTAACAAACACTATACAATGTTTCGTGCTGCCAGTGCCCAAGCCAAGGCTTTATTTGAAGCATCGGATTGGCATGGCATCCAGACTTTGGTTGCCAATAGAATACAAATGTACGATGACCGTGTTCGTGAAGCAGTCGCTGCTTTGCGTGCCGAACATGCTGCCAATGCTTTAAATGAACAAGTATGGCAAGCAGCTAAAACAGAATACATTGCTTCTTTAGTGAATCACAAGCAACCTGAATTGGCAGAAACTTTTTTTAATTCGGTTTCCACCAAAATACTAGACAAAGCCTATTACAAAAATCAATTTATTTTTGTGAAACCGGCCATTTCTACTGAATACATTGATTCCGATCCCCATACTTTTGAATCCTTCTACCCCAGTCGCCAAGGCTTGCGTGGTTGCTTAAAAGATGTGCTCAAACACTTTCAATGGACTACCCCTTTTGCCCACCAAAAAAAAGATATTGCCAATATTTTGCGTGCTGCCAAACGTTATTTCAAAGACCATTGGCCACCCAATGAACTGAACCTACACGTTCAAGTTTTGCATTCTGCTTTTTATCGCAATAAAAGCGCTTATATTTTTGGGCAAATTATCAATGGCCACACACGCCATCCTTTTGCCCTAGCCATCACCCATGATGATGAAGGCCAATTAATTGTGGATACGGCATTGTTTGAAGCACAGCAAATTGCTGTGATGTTCTCTTTTGCCCGTGCCTATTTTTTGGTTGATATGGATGTCCCAGCAGGTTACGTACACTTTTTGCAATCCATGTTACCCATGCGCTCTATTGGGGATTTGTATGCCATGTTGGGTTTGCAAAAGCAAACCAAAAATATTTTTTTCCGCGAATTTCAACAACATTTGCATTACTC
>JASLDB010000223.1 GCA_030151665.1 Neisseriaceae bacterium | reverse complement strand
AACATATTAAAAAATAAGGATATACCGTACAAGAAATTATCGCTGTCATTGACATGAGTCGCTGTGATTATTTTTAGGGAGATTACCGCCTCGTGCATAGCATTCCCTCCAACAAAACCACTTAGCATTTAAGTGGTTGATTATATTTCAGTCCAAGATTTCTTTAGAAACACCTCCTGTTTCATAGACTTCTTTAAATATTTGTAAGACCAAGTCTTGGGGAGGGTTGAGTTTGGGATGATCTATTGAAGTGGTCTCAAGATGATGGCTAGATTAAATAGATGAAGATGTTTGATGCTTTTCAATAGTGGTATAACAGCCGATTCATTATGCGTTGCATGAAAAGTACAATTTTAATCAGGAAAGGTGCATTTATTGATTCGTTTTTAATCGCTATGATGTTAGTCATTAAGAGTGAATGGTGATTCAAGAAAAGAGCAGTAATCTTTGTTCTTCCTTGATAGCCATGATAAAAATAGACAAAGACTGGATGAGAAATGAACGAGAAAAACTTTCTATTGGATGCTTTACAAGCTGTTCTTCCACAAATTGCTGCCAATGCAGATAAAACCGAACAATTGCGAAAAGTACCAGATGAGAACATCGCTTTATTAAAAAGCACAGGCTTACACAAAGCATTTTTACCCAAAGTCTATGGTGGCTATGAAATTTCATTACCAGAATTTTCTGATTGCATTACAGCTTTGGCCAGTGCTTGTGGCAGTACCGCTTGGGCATTTAGTTTACTTTGTACACACAACCACCAATTGGCAATGTTCCCCAAACAGTTGCAAGATGAGATTTGGGGTGACAATCCAGATGCTGTTGCCAGCAGTTCGATTGCACCATTTAGCACCATTACTGAAGTAGAAGGTGGTATTCGCATTAGTGGTGAGATGGGTTGGAGCAGTGGTGTTGACCATGCTGATTGGGCGATTGTGGGTTGTAACCGTTTTAATGAAGCAGGTGAGAAAGTGTATTCTTTTGCTGTATTGCCTCGTTCAGATTATGAAATTGTTGATAATTGGTATGCAATGGCCATGAAAGGCAGTGGTTCAAAAATCATTAGCATTAAGGATGTTTTTGTGCCTGAGTATCGCATTCAAGCGGCTAAAAACATGATGGAAGGCAAATCAGATGGCTTTGGTTTGTACCCAGACAGTCAAGTGTTTTACGCACCTTATCGCCCTTATTTTGCCAGTGGTTTTGCGGCAATCGGCTTGGGTGTGGCAGAGCGTATGTTAGAAGCATTCAAAGAAAAAACCAAAAACCGTGTTCGTGCATACACTGGTGTGAATGTTGGAACGGCAACACCTGCGCTAATGCGTTTGGCTGAGTCGACTCACCAAGTGGGTGCTGCTCGTGCTTATTTGGAAAAAACCCTAAAAGACATTGGCGATCATGCCAAACGCCATGAGTACCCAACGCGCGCAACATTGGCTGCATGGCGAACCAATCAAGCTTATGCTGTCAAAATGTGTATTGAAGCAGTAGATCGCTTGTTCAATGCTTCGGGTGCTTCTGTGTGGATGGAAGGCAATGAAATTCAACGCTTATTCCGTGATATGCACATTACGGGTGCACATGCCTATACCGATTACGATGTTTGTGCCCAGATTTTGGGCCGAGAAATCATGGGATTGGAACCTGATCCAAGCATGGTTTAAGCAACACACACAAAAATGATGATAATAATTCAGGAGAGATAACATGGCAGCAGCATTCGATAGTCGTACTTTTCGCCGTGCTTTGGGCAATTTTGCCACGGGTGTGACGGTAATTACAGCACAAGATTCACAAGGCAATAAGGTGGGCGTGACCGCCAATAGTTTCAATTCGGTGTCTTTGGAACCCGCATTGGTATTGTGGTGTATTGATAAACGTGCCAATAGCTATGAGGTTTTTAATCAGGCTAGCCATTTTGCAGTGAACATTTTGGCAGCAGATCAAATTGATATTTCTAATCAATTTGCTCGCCCCAAAGATGACAAGTTTTTGGGCATGGCATACCAAGAAGGCTTGGGCAAGGCTTTGTTGTTGGATGATGTTTCAGCACAGTTTGAGTGCAAAATGTACCAACAAATCGATGCTGGTGACCATATTATTTTGATTGGTGAAGTGGAATCATTTAATGATTTTGGTAGAGCGCCTTTGCTGTATCATCAAGGTGCTTATTCCACTGTTCTGCCACACCCAAGCTTGCAAAAGAAACGGGATGAAATGGGAGAACAAAGTTTAGGTTGCCAAAGTGGTAAGTTATTTCATAATATGCATTATCTATTGACTCAAGCTGTGCGTTCTTACCAACATGAGTATTATCCCAAACAATTGGCTTCTGGTTTGAGAACCAGTGAAGCGCGGATGCTCTTGGTTTTGGCAGGTGGTCATGCCAATTGTAAGGTGGGTATGCTCAAAGAAGTGGCGATGCCCATGCGGGAAATTGACCAAGCGGTGGAGATTTTGGTGCGAAAAGGATTATTGTTAGAAGACAATGACAATATTAGCCTAACCGAAAAAGGACAAGAGCAGGCACAGCAGTTGTTTGATATTGCTGAAGAGCACCAAAATCAAGTTTTTGGTCAATACCAAACAGAAGAGGTCGAATTATTTAAGCGCATGTTAAAAGACATGATTGCCTAATCTATCTTGTTTAACCATGAAGCTTATTCTTTTGAATAAGCTTTTTTTATTGAACAACACACCAACACAGGAGAAACCATGAGCACAGTAAAACAATCTGGCTATTTGGTGGTGATTTTGGCATGTTTAGTGGCTTTTGGTCCTTTATCAATTGATATGTATTTACCAAGTTTGCCCAGTATTGCTCAAGATTTGGCCACAAGTCATGGTGAGATTAAACTTACCATTACTGTTTTTTTAATTGGCTTTAGCGTGGGTATGTTAATTTATGGCCCATTGTCAGACCATTATGGGCGGCGAAAACTATTGCTCGTGGGCATGGTGTTATACCTTGTGGCGACAGTGGCGTGTATCGTGGCGAAAAGTAGCGCTTTTTTGTTAATTGCTCGTTTATTACAAGCCTTGGGCGGTGCCAGTGCTTCGGTGTTGGCTCGTGCCATGGTAAGAGATGTTTACCCTGTAAAAGATGCTGCTAAAATTTTGTCGTGGATGCAAATCATCACCATGGTAGCGACTTTGCTGGCCCCCATTGTGGGCAGCTTCTTGGTTGATCATTGGGGGTGGCGGGCAATTTTTGTATTTTTATTCATTTTTGCCTTGCTGTGTTTTTTAGTGGTTGGCAAACAAGTGCCAGAAACCTTGCCAGTAGAGCGCCGTTTGGCTTCGGTTAAGTCTGTATTTTATTCGTATTGGCATATTGCCACACACAAAACGGCATTGGCGTATATCTTGTGCATGGGCATGGCGTTTGCTGGTATGTTTGTCTATATTACGGCTTCACCTTTTGTGTACATTCAGTATTTTGGTGTGAGTACACAGCAATATGCTTATTTATTTGGCTTTAATATTTTTGGCATCATGGTGATGACTGTAACCAATGCCAATTTGGTTGGGCGAATTGGGCCACAAAGAATGATTCAATTTTGTGCCACAGTGCTTTTTTTGGCAGGATTGGCGCTGTTTTTGATGGGCTTAACGGGCTTTGGTGGTTTATGGGGTATCGTATTGGGACTGTGGTTTTTTGTGGCGATGACAGGCAGTTTAAGTGCTAATTGCATTGCCCAATTGATGGCGATTTTCTCTAAGCAAGCGGGGGCAGCAGCAGGTTTGGCGGTGGCATCACAATTTGGCTTAGGGGCCTTGCTGAGTTTTTTGGTTAGTCAGTTTCATACCGTATCGCCTTGGCCAATGGTAAGCTTTATGGCTGGTGCTGCAACGATTTGTTTTCTGGCAATGCTATGGACACGTTCTCGTGTGTCTGTTTTGGGTTCGACATCAACCTAGATTGGCGATAGTCTTTTGGGGTTTGTGAGGTGTATTTGATAAAAAAGCGGGTGAAATAAGCGGGGTCTTGAAAGCCCAAGCTAAACGCCGTTTCTTTAATCGATAAGCTGGTGTAAGACAGCAAGTATTTGGCTTCTTGCACCAGTCTTTCATAAATCAATTGCTTGGATGATATTCCTGCAATATCACGACAAATCTTATTTAGTCGTCCCTCTGTGATGTTCAATAACTTGGCATAAGCAGGAATGGGCAAATTCTGTGTGTAATACGCTTCAATTAATGACAAATACTTGCGAAATACAAAAGATTGACTGTGTTGCGAAGGACTCACTTGTTGGGTGCTGGCGATTAAACGAAACAAGTTAATCAACACCAATTGTGACCAATTGTACAAGGCTGCGTCACGACTGGGGTTTTGTTGTTCAGCTTCTTGTTGCAAACCTTGAAATGCAGTATCTAAAGCATGGTGATGTTGTTGACCATTAC
>JASLDB010000222.1 GCA_030151665.1 Neisseriaceae bacterium | reverse complement strand
TCACTCTTAGCAATCTGCTTTGAATTAAGATGAAATGTTGATGATTTCCAACTACCAACAATTTCATATAAGTTAATAACTAATTCAATTTCAGTTATTGGCAGACTTAGTGAGTGGGTAATATTTTTACCTTCCCCATCTTCTTTGTAATCTGGAATATTCTTAGATATTGATACAGCTCGACTGTAATGAGCCGAAGAACTATAACCAAATCTAATAAAAATAACGTTTTCTTTATATTGTGTAGCAACACTATTGACACTAACAACGTCATTTATATCAACTGGATCGCCGCAGTTTGGGCAAAATTGGCTACCACTTCGAATTGGAACTGAGCATTTATCACAAACCAACGTAGCCCCATCTGGTATTTTTTCTGTAACTACTTTTTTGCCATACTTGCCAATTCGGGATTATCATTGACAAGCCGCTCCAGCTTAATCTGCAATGCTTCTGCAGTGCTGTAACCCATAACCAAAAGCATAAAGCCATCTTTTGTCATTTCGTACATTGGCATTGATTTGTTTTGACGATTCAAATAGTTAGACTGCTCAAACATGAGCCGTCCTATTTCTGCTGGTATTTTTTCAATCAATGACTGAATATCACGAAGAACATTTTTATGCTCTTTATTAAAAGCCTTTGCAACTTTTAAGCTATCTGTTTTTAATTCGTGACCTTGTGCAAAAACAAAGTCTTGTGTGATAATGGTCATAAATATACCTTATGTAGTTTAGTAATAAAAAAGCCCCGAGTCGTAAGTAACTTGGGGCTTTGTTTTTTACCTCAGCAAACCTACCAAATGGCTTGGTATCTACCAATTTAAAGATGCTTAAGTAGTCGGTATTTCAGCAGCATTTCACAATGGATGCTCGGTATAACAGCAGTGCTTCACAGCAGATGCCATACAAATCGCAATACTGCGGTTTGTTTATTTATCAATAAGTTAGAATTTATGAATATCTCAACAGAAACCTGCGTGGTGATTCCCACCATGCAGATACCTGCATTGCGATTATCCCAACTCAGCTACCCATATCACTATTTCAGTTATGCAACCAAAGGTGTTGCCATCATCGCAACACCTTGCTAATAAAAAGGCATAACCATAATTTATGGCATAAAAAACCAGCCATTTGGCTGGTATTGATGTTTGAAATTCACTAAACTTTATTGATCTACAAAACTATTGCAACCCATAATTTTTTTACCAAGAGAATCCCTAGCAATTAACTATAATTTCTTCAACTCCAGATCCAAATTTGTTTGGTGTAAATTCAATTACTTGGTAGGAGGCAACTTTATTTTTATAGAATGGGTCCTCAGCAATCACATCATCAAGCTTGGAGCGTTCCATGCCTTTAACTAAAATAACACCACCATCTCTAGGGACTTGAGGTCCTGATAAAATAAAATTACTTGATAAATAATATTTATTTAAAAACTCTCTGTGTTCAGCTAGGTTCTCTTCTACAGCAGACATCGGTTGAATGTACTTTAAGATGACTATAAACATTACAATATCCTTGTTGCTCTCATTTTGATAATGTACATAATTGTATAATTATTATTATTACGCAGCAATTTCACACATTGCATAATAAGCACATTCAATAGTAAGTAATTAAAAATTAAAAATAAAATACCTACTCAACCCCATACTTCTTCATCAGCTCCTTAAGCGTCAAAAACCTATCCTCAGCATCAAGCATCTGTTTAAGGTTGATTTTGCCGTCACGAAGCCATTTGGCCCGCTTTTTTCCCAGCACGTCCTCTTGATAAGGTTGACTCTGGCCTTTGAGGTATTCCTCATAATTCAACCCAGCATTCACTGGACCAAACTGACTGGCTCGTTTACCAAGCTTTTGCTTGATCAAGGTGGCATTTACATCAAGTACTGCTCGCATGATTGACCGGCACCGAAAATGCAATGGTATAGGCCTGAATTTCATTTCATGCCCAATTGGCTCATTATCCAATGTCCACATCAACAAATCCCTTGCTCGGCATGCTGCTGTGGTGCGATTATCCAAGGTTGAAATATGTTGCTTGCCTTGGATTACATCAGCATTCACTTCAAATAGCTTGTCTTGTGCTGCTGCGGCAATACTTGATGTGGCTGTGCTAATGAGCGTTCTAGCTTGTGATTTACTAATATCCAATGCCTTGGATAGTTCACTTGTCATGGTCGATTCAAGTGTCTTGTCTATCATGCCTTGGCGAACGATTCGCTGTATCTTAAATTGATAAGCTTGTTCTTGCTTTTCCCACCAATCCGCAAATGGCGCACCCTCAAATATCACTGCCTGCTTGATTGCTTCCATTTTGTACTTTGGCAATGTGACAAACACATCAGCTTTAAGCCAATCGTTATACACATAAGCACTAGCAGCAACCGATACAGCGAACACCTGACCAAATCCACTGTTTAAATAAGCACCAATAGCACTGTAGTTTTCAGTGATTATTTTGTTAATGTCTTTGAATAATTCGTCTGCTTCTTTTTTGGTTATTCCATCAAGTTCATGCAATGCAATTTTGGCCATAAGTTCTTTTTGCATGGCATCAAGTCGCTTATTAACAATTGAGCGAACATAAGCATCATGACGATACAAATCAATGTGATACTCAGCTAACAAGACATCAAGCTCTTCGTAGGTAATCATAATTAACCCATTTCAGGTCGTGGAATATCCGCATCCAATCGCACTTCTTCGGCTTCCCATGTGCTTAACTCGCTCAAAATGCCACGACGTTGCGCTTCATCAAATGCCGTTTCACGAGAAATAACAGCTGCACCATGTAGCTTGATAATGCTGTCCATTGAAGCATTTGGGTCAATATCCGCTTCGATATTGCCGCTGATCTCTACTTGGCCACCATCTTTTTCGCCCAAGAACACAGCAAACATGTCCAAGATACTGGTAATCGTATCCTCGAGTTTATTGCCATACAAACGCAGTAAACTGATTTCTTTGCCCTGCTCGTCCTTGGCTGTCAGTCAATGCGATTTTTGAACGAACCAATAACTTGGCACCGAATGCTTGCATTTGCTGTTCCAGCTTTTCCAATGATGTTTCACCAGAGGCAATGGCTGCGCCAGTATGTTCGACATAAGCCAAATCTTGATTTATGCCCAATTCGACTAAGCCACCACCCATTTTAAGCGGCTCGTCACTGTCACTATCAGTAACGCCAGTTTTTTAAGCAATGGCACTCGAGAAGTATGCAAAATTGTGTCTTGGTCTGATTGGCTTTGCCAATGTTTCACATTCAAATAAGCCAAATCAATTGAGGGCTATTTTGTGTATTCAATGCAAATTAGTTACTACAGTCCAAGTGACCCCATCGGTTCTTGTAACAATACTTACCCAAGGCGCTGCTCCATACCCGATTGTTGTTATTGTTTGAGTTCACATTAATCTCTGTATGTGATGGCATGGGCTGTCTTGTTTCTCGTGCCACTCGTGCTTCGGTTTCCAATCGTTGCAAGCGGATAAGCTCTCGCACCTGGTCACATGCTGGGGTACCGTTGCGGTCACGCAATAACGATCCTTGTTGGTTACTGCATGATCGCTGTGCCTTTTCAATCTCATAGCTGTAATCACGAGCCATGGCATTGGTAGCCAATAATGTGGTGGTTAATACTGCCAAGCTGATAATGGTCTTTTTCATATTAATGTCCTTGTGTGTTGATTTGATTATCTAACACAAACAACAATATATCAATGAGATAAACTTTATGCATGTTATTTTGGCATCACTCTTGTTTTGTAGTGATCAAAACTTTCTAGCACTTCATTGTCTTTTTCATCATTTCTTTTTTTATTTAACCATTCTTGCTGTTCGCGCAATTGTCTTTCTTGTTCGCGCATATTGGCCTGTCGGTTAATATAGTCATTTGCAGTAAACCTTTTATTGGCGGTGCCACTTCTTACTTCGTATTGGCGACCAAGGTTATCTGCTGTGACTGGTTTATTTACACCTTGAGCAAAAGTTATAGCTGATAAAACAAAAGAAAAAATAGCAAAATATATTCTGTTAGCGTTCATTATTCATAACCTTATAAATTTGATGAAAAATTCTAACAGATAATTAATGACGGAAAAATCAAATTTAATCTACCTTGCCCCACTTACCAAGCGGACAATATTGCTCGCTTCGTGTTGTCTTGGCTCGTACTAAGCAGCCACACGCCTTGCATGCATCAGCTAACCCAATATCAGCATCTTTGTCATGAATACCTAAGAAGCGGTTTAATTCATCACAGCCCTTGCAATGTGCCAAGCGTTCTTGCTGTAGCTCATTGCTGATTGTGTATGAATTGCCTTTGATTGTATCCACCACTTCTTTGGCTAAATGGCTTACTTGGTTAAGCTTTGTATTCATCCAGCCCTGATTGCACTTTTTACAGCTCATGATTTATCTGCCAGCTTATTGTCTTGTGGTGTTGCATAATCAGAATCTACAGATGCGATGCCAAACATACCAAACTTAGCAGTTACGGTCGCATTTCTTTTGCCTGCTTGGTTATCTTGCACATAAACAGCCTGCAGGCCACTCAACACTTCACCAGTAGCAAGGTGAACTAATGCAAGCTTTCCGCTATCTAAAACTTTCAAACCTATGTTTGGTTTCATATCAATCACCCATAAAAAAAGCCCACCTACTTGGTGAGCAGTTTTAAATACTACGTCAAATTATCTACAACTAACTTTTCTATAACCAGCATATGTTTTCTTTATATTTCCAGTAATATAATCACGGTATGTGTCACCGTACATATTGGTCATTGTAGCAATTGCACTTTTTTCAGTTACAAATTCACTATTTGTGTTGTCTTGAGTAGCAAGGATATTGCCATTCATGTCCAACAAGTATGATTTTACATCTCTAGCAGCATTATTTTTACAATCAAACATACCTTCACTTAATGAGATTATTTGAGCTTGATCTGGTCGCTTGTCTTTAAATTTGGTTATCGCACTACTATAAGTAAGTACAGATGCTATTTCATTATTCTTTTCTTTTAGTGCGATACTACCTGTTGTAACCATTACACTTCCATCATTCATCTTAGTATGGGTATTTGTTACCTCATGAAATTTATATTTCTTTTTTAGCCCATCAAAATAACTGGCTTCTTTTGCGTATGACAAGCAAGAAACAGTAATGAGAGTAATAAAAAGTATATTTTTTTTAAGCATATAACACCATATTAAGAAAAAGGCAGCGCCTAGTTACAAGCTCTGCCGAATATAGCAAAATTGTACCAAATCGGGCTCAAATGTCAAGCAACATCTTTTTGAATCAAAGTATTATCATCGAAAACTGTTTCTAAAATACAAATTGCGTCATTCATTTCTAAAGAAGAGGGATTCTTTCCGCTTGATGGATCATGTGGAGTAACTGTAAACGATGTAACTTCTCCAATGGATGACCTTTCATCGTATGACTTCAAAGTTGAGCCTCAATGACTAATCTAGTCGATTATTTAACCCCTGTCGCCATGCTTTTGTGTGGCGCTTTTTTATTGTGGATTGGATTGAGATGGGAAAAGAAAAAATGACGTTGCGTGACCAGTTTGCGAGGTCGGCAATGAATGGTTTGCTATCAGCAGATGTAGATGATGGATGGACTGCTGACAATGTCGCTAGTTTTGCATACAAAGTCGCTGACGCAATGCTAAAAGCTCGGGAGATTGATAATGCCAATCCTTTACCTGAATCGCAACAATCCTGAATGCTGGACAAGCGATAGCGATACAGAAATTTCAGAATGGGATGATGACAACTATCATATTTTAATCGGCGGCGCACAATTGATAATCGACCACGGACAAGCATTTGATTTAATGAATAAGATTGCAAATCAGTTTGATTGCAAGATTGATCTAAATATTAGTGAGTAATTTGTTATAAAAAATGCCAGCCCTAAGGAGTGAATAGGCTGGCTGCAAATACACAGTTTTAGATTTATCTAACTCAAGAGGAATAGATAAACCTATGCTATCTAATCAATTTAAACAAATCAAATTTTTAGCATTTTTTAAAATAAAACATTAACTTAAAGCAATTAATCACTTTTGCAAATAAGTAAATTCACTTTGTATGATGGAGAGTGCAAGTGACAGAAACTGCAAAAATAAAATTAAAAGACTGGCTAGTCGCACTTGCACTGGCCATTTTTTTCGCCCATATCCCACGGACTGACGCAGGTATCAACGAGAAGCTGGATACAGTTGGACAACAAGCGCAGATAGATAAATGGGTACGCAAACAAGAACAAGACACACATGATGCTTACGAGCACATGGATGACGAGGAACGAATGAAAAGGATTGTTTATGACTAACTTTAGCCAATTAATCGATACAGTCACCAAGGCAGTAAAAGACGGCCTTATTTGCTGTGAAATGGACAAAGACCGAATCGTTTACTCGCCTTTTGATGACAGCGAGCGTTATGTCGTTTATCCGCATACAGCAAGCAAAATGCATTTTGAACGTATTCAATCTTATTACAAGGTGGGTATGCAATGAGCCTACGCAAAGCAAATGACCGCCTGTTTGAGCAAATCACAGGCTGTAACCCAGCAGCTAACCGTGAACAAGATTATGAAGTCATGGCAGCAGCACAAAAACACAAAGAAGCCATACTCGCAAGCCAGCGCAAGCAAGTGCTGCGATCAGTAACCACGGAAGAATTAGCCAAGTTGCTACTTAGTCGAATGCCAAGCGAAATCAGCATGGCTTTAACATTTCCAAAAATGGGCAGCGACTTTACTGAACTACAAAAGAATAATCTATTTGAATTTTACGCCAAGGCGTTAAAAAAGGATAAGCAATGAATACCGAAATCATCCCATTAATTGACCAAATTGAAGTTGAGCGCCAAGTAGTTGTTAATGCCCTACTCGTTACCGATGGCATTTTGGATATTGTTGGTCAAATTGAAGAGCAGGCACGTGACAAAGCAAAGGATGTTGATTCCAGCACTGACAAAGGCCGTAAAGAATTGGCTTCTATTGCTTATGCTGTTTCGAAAGCCTAGAAGGAGTAACCCACTGGATGCACATGCCGCGCTTACCTGATAACAAGGAATAACCATGGACCATCAATTTAAATTTGGAGATAAGGTGTGGAACACCAAGCACGGTACTGGTGTGGTTATCGGCACCGACCAAATTGTTCGTGTATTTTTTGAAGAAGGCATTGTTATTGGCTTCTATGCTACAAAAGTGGCAAATGAAGATATGCTTATTTCTGAGCTTATGCCAGTATCCGACTGGATTGATGTAAACGAGAAAACGCCAGCAGTTAGATACGAACATAACAATTTATATGTATCTCAATCAGTTATGGTTACTGATTCTGAATACCATGGTTACTATACTGGGTTTGGGCACATAAATGATAACGGGGAATGGGTTATTTATCGCGCAGATGTTGATTTTATGAATCCACAAAAAGTAACCCACTGGCAGCCACTTCCGCAGCCGCCTAAGTGATGATTATTCAACTATAATTTTATCAACCACAGATGCTGTTTCACCTGCCCATTGGTCAGAAATAGCCTCTAATTCCTTCGAAATTGCATTATTTTTATCAGCCATTTTTCTACCTACTGGTGTCCGATAAAATTTTATAATTTCTTTCAGCTCGCTCTCAGTAAAATGCTTTTGATAAACTGGA
>JASLDB010000217.1 GCA_030151665.1 Neisseriaceae bacterium | reverse complement strand
CGGAGTCGAACCGCCGACATTCTGCTTGTAAGGCAGACGCTCTACCAACTGAGCTAATCACCCTGTGTCGTTTTCTTCTTTTTGCTTTGCATCAGAAGAGGATGCGTATTTAATCAAAGATTCCTTATCTTGGCAAGTGTATTTGTGAAATAATTTGCATATAAATCGTAGTTTGTTGATTTTTTAGTAAATTAAATTTCACCTTCCAGTAGCCATTGCTCCAATGAGTTAATGCTAGCGGGTGCCCCAACGACAATCAATACATCGCCAGCTTGCAATAACATCTCACCATCAAACTGATTAATACGTCGACCATTGCGGCGAATGCCCAGTAATACGGTTTTAAATAAATGCAGTGGGATCTCTAAAACTTTAGTTGGGTGGGTAATGGCATAAGCCCCTTCAATGAGCAAAATACTGTCACGGTGCACAGTTTGTAGTTCATCTTCATGATCATCGTTTTGGCCACTAAACAAGTCGTTTAACATGCTGTAACGGTCACGACGTACCTTTTGCACAATGTCAAAAACCTGCATAAAAGGCAAGCCAAGGCTTAGCATGGTTTGTGTTGCCAATACCAATCCCATCTCGCGGTCGTCTGAAAAGACCTCATCCGCCCCCAATTGCTTGTAGGTTTGGATTTGTTCGCTTCGTTCACTTCGGACAATGACAGGTGTGTCTGGCGCTGCTGCTTGCACGGTAGCAATAATGTGTTCTGTGTCAGCAATTTGATTGGTGGTTATCACCACCATTTTGGCACGCAATAAACCTGCTGCCAGTAAAACCTCTTTGCGCTTGGCATTGCCAAAGGCAATGGGTTCACCTGCTAGTTTGGCAGCTTGTACACGGTCAACATCTAAGTCCAATACATAATAATTGATTTCTTGCTGATCTAATAAACGAGCAATGGTTTGACCACTTGTGCCATAGCCGACCAAAATAACGTGTTCATTCTTGCTCATGTTGTCAATTAATATATTATGTAAATCAACGGATTGTGTGTCCCAGTTGGATTTGAATAATTTACTGCTCAGTTTATTGCTGCCTTTAATCATAAACGGTGCAACCAACATGGATAGCAAAATAGCAGCGGTAGCCGCTTGGCTAATTTCAGTGGAGATTAATTTGTCTTGCATGGCTAGTGCCAATAAGACAAAGCCAAATTCACCACCTTGAGCCAAATACATGGCGGTGGTTAATGAATCTTTGTTGTTGAATTTTTGTTGTTTGGAAATGGCATAAACAACAGCCAATTTGCCAAAAATAAGCAAAGAAAAAATGAACAGCACCAAAAGATAACTTTGCAATAACACATTAAGGTCAAGCTTCATGCCAATGGTGATGAAGAAAAAACCCAATAAGATGTCACGAAAAGGGCGAATATCATCTTCCACTTGGAAGCGATATTGGGTTTCAGAAATCAGCATGCCTGCTACAAAAGCACCCAATGCCAAAGATAATCCTGCCAACTCTGTTAAATAGGCAACACCCAATGTCACCAATAACACATTGAGCATGAATAATTCGTCAATTTTTTGTTTGGCAACCAATTTAAACCATGGGCGCATCAGTTTGTCACCCAAGTAAAGCAATAACACCAATACCACAACCATTTTGACAAGGGCTTTGCCCAAGTCTATGCCGATGGTGCTGGTGTCACCCGTTGATGCATGCAATAAAATCATGATGGGCACAACAGCAATGTCTTGCATCAGTAAAATACCCATGACCATTTGACCATGTTGCTCACCCAATTCCATGCGTTCTGACATGAGCCGGCTGACGATGGCAGTAGAAGACATCACCAGTGCACTGGCCAATGCTGCTGCCCATAAAAAAGGCATGCCATACAACATGAATGCACCCGTAAACAAAAATACGGTCACCACAACTTGCAAAGAGCCTAAGCCAAACACCAAATGGCGCATGGCCCGCAATTTGCCAATAGAAAATTCTAAGCCAATGCTAAACATCAAAAATACGATACCAATTTCACCCAAGAAATTGGTGGCTGGTGTTTCGGGAATGAGTTTTAAAACACCAGGGCCTGTAATAAAACCCACGATTAAGTAGCCAATCATGGCAGGAATGTTGGTGCGTCGACAGATAATAACGGTGATAACGGCGACCAACAAAACCAATACCACGGAGCCTAGAGAGTGATCCATAATGCCAATTGTTTGATAATATTTATTATGAATATAACGGAAATACGACAGAATGAAAATAAAAAATCCATTATCTTACTGTGATTAACTTAAATTTCTCTTCATGATGTGGGTAGATTTAGGGTTAATTGCTTCAATAAATGACAAAGGTGAATTTTCTGCGTACGTGTTTAGTGATGTTGGGCAGGGGCTTGGTGAATGTGATGAAAATAATGTCGTATTTTGAGCGGACTGTACCAAATAAATTTGCAGATAAAATCACTGATTCGCAAACAGTTCTATTATAATGGAGAATGGTGTCCATTGATTTTTTGCCAAGATGCCGTGTTTATTATCGTTTTTTCGTGATGAGTGTGGGTTTATTAATATGAGTTTTGCCAGTTCGTATCCGTATATTCAACAAGCAAAAGAAGTCTTGGTTTTGGAAGCCAATGCCATTATGGCGGTCGGTGAAAAACTAGATCGTTCTTTTGAAATTGCCATTGAAACCATTTTGCAAAGTGAAGGCCGTGTGATTGTCACTGGCATGGGTAAATCTGGACACATTGCTCGTAAAATTGCAGCCACATTGGCATCCACTGGAACACCTGCTTATTTTGTTCATCCTGCTGAGGCTGCGCATGGTGATTTGGGCATGATATTGCCACAAGACGTGGTGATAGCCTTGTCTCATTCAGGACAAAGTGATGAAGTATTGAATCTATTGCCTGCGCTCAAACGAAAAGGCATGAAAATTATTGCCATGACGGGTCGCCCGCAATCCACATTGGCAACCGAAGCCGATATTCATTTGGATGCAGGTGTTGAAAAAGAAGCCTGTCCGTTGGGTTTGGCACCAACCAGTAGTACCACGGCGGCGTTGGCATTGGGAGATGCCTTGGCTGTGGTGTTATTAAAAGCCCGAGCATTTAGCGCCAATGATTTTGCTTTAAGCCACCCTGCGGGCAGTTTGGGTAAAAATCTACTGGTTCGTGTTAGCGATTTAATGCACACAGACAATAGATTGCCACAAGTGTCACCTGATACACAGTTGGCTGATGCAATTATTGAAATTAGCGAAAAAGGCTTGGGTATGGTGGCGGTCGTGGATGATAATAGTCATATTTTAGGAGTATTCACCGATGGTGATTTACGCCGTTTGTTTCAAAAACAAATTGATTTGAAAAACATTAAAATCATGGATGTGATGGGCCAACACCCCAAAACCATTTTTGCCCATAAATTGGCCAGTGAGGCTTTGCGTTTGATGCAAGACACTCGGGTTGGCGGTTTATTGGTGGTTGATGAGACTGGTGTGTTGCAAGGCGCCATTAATATGCATGATTTATTACAAGCAGGAATTGTGTAATGAAAACTTTACCCAAGCTGATTTTTGATTTGCCTTTGAGCGATGACTTTATTGAAAAAGCCCAAAAGATTAAACTGTTGATTTTGGATGTTGATGGTGTGTTAACCGATGGGCGTATTTTTATTACTGCCAGTGGTGAGGAAATCAAAGCCTTTAATACCTTGGATGGTCACGGTTTAAAAATGTTGCAAAGCACAGGTGTTCAATTGGCGATTATCACTGGTCGTGATGCCGCTGGTGTGGCACACCGTGTTAATGGTCTAGGTATTGATTATTATATGGCAGGGATTAAAGACAAGAAAACGGCATATGCCCAATTGCGTGAACAAGCCAATGTTGCCGAGCATGAATGTGCTTATGTGGGCGACGATGTGGTGGACTTACCTGTGATGGTCCGTTGTGGTTTGCCAATTGCGGTACCTGGTGCGCACAGTTGGGTTAAGCATTATGCTGATTATGAAACGGTAGCACCAGCAGGGCAAGGTGCGGTGAGAGAAGCATGTGAAGCAATCTTGTTTGCACAAGGGCATTTGCAGGCATTGTTGGCGGAATACACCAAATGATGGATCACAAAGCCCGATTGGGTGCATGGTTTTTCCCTATTTTATTGGCTGTTTTTATGGGTGGTATTAGTTTTTGGCTCAATGAAATCAGCAGTGTTGAAGTAGTGGAAGCGCCATTAAATCCAGATGAACCGCGCTACACCATGACAGATGTTGCAGGAACGGTATATGGCAAGGATGGTTTAATGCAAGATAGCATGACCGCCAATACGGTTTGGCAGTTACCCGACAACAATGAAGTCAATATGACAAACCCCATTTTAAAAGTGTATCAGCAAAATCAAGAAGTGTATCGGGTGACATCAAGTGTGGGTCGTTATGATACTGAAAATAAATTGGCCTTTATGGATAATCAAGTGGTTTTAACCAAAGCGGCGACCACTGAGCAAGAGGCGGGTTTTGTCAAAACAGAACATTTACAAGTGGATACGGTGAGTAAAATTGCCCGAACAGATGATATGGTTGATTTTCAAATGGGCTTATCCACAGGGCAAACCAAGGGCATGGTTTATGACCATCGTCAAAAAAGTTTAAATTTAAAATCTCGAGTTAGGGCAACTATTTATGATCCCAAAAAACAGCCTTAAAATAATCAGTATGGGCTTATTATTGGCCAGCAGTTTACTATCCACCAATGCATGGGCTGAAAAGCGTGACCGTGATCAGCCAATTGGTGTGGTGGCAGACGAAGGGTCTTTGGACCAAACCAAACAAGAAACCATTTTCACGGGTAATGTGGAAGTAACTCAAGGCACATTAAAAATGACCGCACAGCGTGTCCAAGTGAATCGCTTTGAAAATGGTACACAAAAAATGAAAGCCACAGGCTCTCCCGTTCATTTTCAGCAAAAGCTAGAAGGTAAAAATGAATGGGTGCGTGGTCGTGGCAATACAGTGACTTATGATAGTGCCAGTGGGCAAGTGATTTTGACCACGAATGCCCGAGTTGAGCGTGATGGTGATGTGGTCACGGGTGATACGATTACTTACAATACCCACACCGAAGTGTACACAGCCAAACGTGGTGCGAGCAAAGGCAGAGTATCGGTGGTGTTGCAACCTTCAACAACAGGTAAAAAATAATGGCAAACAGTGTGTTGACCGTTAGTGGTTTGCAAAAACGATTTAAAAAGCGTCAAGTGGTCAAAGATGTTTCAATGGACATCAAAAGTGGTGAAGTCGTGGGTTTATTGGGGCCAAATGGTGCGGGTAAAACCACTAGCTTTTACATGATTGTTGGCCTGATTGCAGCGGATGGTGGCAGTATTCAGTTGGATAATAATGAGCTCAAACACCTGCCCATCCATGTGCGAGCACAAATGGGTTTGGGTTATTTGCCACAAGAAGCCTCTATTTTTCGCAAAATGACCGTGACAGAAAATATTGTTTCGATTTTGCAAATCAAATACAAAGACAAAAAAGTGATTCAAGAAAAGCTAGAAAAGTTACTGGCTGATTTGAATATTGAACACTTGCGCCACATTAATGCCTTGGCATTGTCAGGTGGCGAACGCCGTCGCGTGGAAATTGCACGGGTATTGGCAACAGAGCCACAGTTTATTTTGTTGGATGAGCCGTTTGCAGGTGTCGATCCCATTGCGGTGATT
This sequence comes from Neisseriaceae bacterium, assembly GCA_030151665.1. Lineage (GTDB taxonomy): Bacteria > Pseudomonadota > Gammaproteobacteria > Burkholderiales > Neisseriaceae > JASLFS01. Next base: position 8,892 of record JASLDB010000217.1, on the reverse strand, counting down.
GATATTCAGACCATTATTGCGTTTTTAAAATCTCGTGGTATTGGTGTTTTGATTACTGACCACAATGTGCGTGAAACATTGCGTATTTGTGACCGTGCTTATATTATCAGTGAGGGACAAGTGCTTGCTACTGGCTTGCCTGATGATTTGGTGCAAAATGAGCAAGTAAGAAAAGTGTATTTGGGTAAGGACTTTAATTTCTAAAAGCTTGTTGTGGGGGATGTGTGTTCCAACATGAAGAACCAGTTACAGCTTAAACAATCACAAAAATTATTATTAACACCACAGTTGCGTCAATCGATTCAATTGCTGAATATGTCAACATTGGAACGAGACGAGTGGCTGTCTGATGTATTAGTAGAAAATCCATTATTAGAGCGCTTGGTTAATGTGGAAGCCATGCAAAAGCCAATTACGGCATCGGTATCGAGTTTGCATGTCAGTGAAAGTGAATTTGATCCATGGTTGTATGTAGAAGACACTGTGGATTTTCGTCGTTATTTATTGGGGCAAATTTGTGAACACCCTTTAAGTGATGATGAGGCTTTTGCAGTTGGTGTTTTAATAGAATCGTTGAATGAACACGGTTATTTAACAAGCTCTTTGGAAGACATTGCGGATCATGCCCCTTTGGAGTGGTTGTTAGACGAAGAGCGGCTGCAATCGGCTTTATTACAGTTGCAAAGTTTTGATCCTGCTGGTGTAGGGGCAAAAGACATTGCTGAGTCATTACAATTGCAGCTGTTGCGTTTGCCCCATTCGTGTGAGCAACAAGTGGCTTTGCGCATTGTATTGGAATTTTTGCCTGAAATGGGTCGAGCCAGTTTTGATAAAAAAATCGGCAAGGCATGTCAAGTTGACGAGGATTGTGTACAAAAAGCGTTGCAATTATTATCTAGCCTCAATCCTTATCCGAGCAATGGTTTTGAAAGCAATGAATTCACACAATACATAGAGCCAGATGTGGAAGTGGTGTTCAAAGAAGGTCATTGGCAAGTTCTAGACAGTTTCTTGGGTGGTTTACCCATTAAAATCAATGAAGAATATGCTGGTATTGCTGTGCAAAATAGCAATGAGGCCATGCTACAATTACTCAAAGATGCTCAATCTTTGATTCAGCAATTAAATCTGCGCAGCCAAACCATCAAGATGGTCAGCGAGTATATCGTGATGCACCAACAGGCTTTTTTTAGTGAAGGGCGGGTTGCATTAAAGCCGATGAGCATGGCCGATGTGGCAAAAGCGTTGTCTTTGCATGAAAGCACGATTTCTCGTGCTGTTAATAAAAAATACCTCAATTGTCCGCAAGGTTTATTGGAGTTGCGTTCATTTTTTTCACAAGCGGTGGGAAATGATGGCAATGAAGATGCCAGTGCTATTGCCATTAAGGCATTGATTGAGCGATATATCAAAGACGAAAATAAGCAAAAACCGTACTCAGATGACGCCATTGTTAAATGGCTAGCAGGGCAGGATATTCAAATAGCAAGAAGAACCGTGAGCAAATACCGCGAAGCATTGGGAATACCTGCGGCCTTTGCCCGAAAAATCAAGTGCTAAATTCACAAAGCTTAATTTATGACAGAAAGCGCAAAAATAGTGCTCGCCAAGTGAAAAAAAAGCAGCTAAGATGAAGTTATCAACATTACAGATCCATGACAGAGAGTACTATTAACTGGTGGCTACGAACACCAGTCTTTCAACCAAAAGGAGTGTATTATGAATCTTCAAATTACTGGCCTAAACATTGACATTACTGCTGCAATTCGTGAATACATCGAAACCAAATTGTCGCGAATTACCCGCCATGTGGACAATGTGATTTCAACGACAGTAACTTTATCGGTTGAACGTGAGCAACAAAAAGCAGAAGTTGATTTGCACTTAGCAGGCAAGAACTTACACGTAGAATCAACAGAAAATGATTTGTATGCTGCAATTGATATTTTGATGGATAAACTGGATCGCATGGTGTTAAAACACAAAGAAAAAGCAACCAGTCATCGCACAGTACCAAGTGGTCAGTTTACTGCAACTGAAGAATAAGTTGCCACACCCACAATGAAACGCTGCTTGAAGCAGCGTTTTTTGTTGCCCATTGATTTTGTTTGGGTGAGTTAACGCCAGTCAAATCATCGACATTAAAAAAGCGCTTGTGTTAATCAAGCGCTTTTTTTGTTTATGCCAAATTGGTCATTAATGGTGTGATACTTTGTAGCGTTTTTCTAAGTAACCAAAAAGCCAAGTTAAGACAATGGTCATGGCTAAGTAGATTAAGGCAATTGCATAGTAAGGCGTTTCAAAATGGGCATAACGGCCAGAAATGGATTTGGCAACATAAGCCAATTCAGCAACGGCAATGACAGACAATAGTGAGCTGTCTTTTAGTAGTGTGATAAATTCATTACCAAGCGGTGGCAACATGCGGCGCAAAGCTTGTGGCAAGATAATATAACGCATGGCTTGAAAGTAACTTAAGCCAGATGAGCGAGCTGCTTCCATTTGGCCACGGTCAATGGATTGAATGCCACCACGGAAAATTTCGGTGATATAAGCACCAGCATTAACAGATAGAGCCAAGGCACCGGCAATAATGGCACCATATTGTTGGCGAATAACGGTTGCTTGTGGGCCACTGACGATGATGCCATTGTCTACATGAATCAATACTGGGAACCAAACAAAATACCAAATTAAGATTTGGACAAATAATGGGGTACCACGAAATACAGTGACGTATAGTCGAACAATGTTACGAATCAAAAAGACAGAAGTACGCGTTAAAAAGTTGCCCTTTTCAATGCGAGCAACACTGGCCAATGCGCCAAGCATACCAATAACCGTGCCTGCAATAATGGCAACAGCAGTTAACCCAAGCGTGAGTTTAATTGCTGTATCGAACATATCGCGATATTCGATAATGTAGTCAAAACGAAAATCCATGGGTACATCTCGCTAAAGTAATGTGTGATTCTACTTTTCGTGGAGCAAAATTGTTTGCGGCGAAAAGGGGGCATTATAACAAAATAGTGCAGGCCATGTGCTCTACACAATGGGGTTTTCAATTTATTTTTACACCATTTAGCAAAAAAGTAGAGCAGAAAATGAAAACGTATTAATAAGTTTAGAGAGAAAATAGCTAAAATCGTTCTTTATTCTGAGAAATAATGGCAGATTGTTGATATTGTCGTCTATTAATGTATTGCATTTTTGTGGATCAATGTGGATAAAATCAACAATTGGCAATATAAAATCAATGTGGTGGGCGGCTTTGTGGTCATGGTGCCAGAAAATTGCGCATCTTTTCGCCCCTTAGTGGGCAATCGGCTAGCTTATTGGGTTAATTTTCGTTTAAAATGGACAACTTGAGAAATGATTGTAAGTGAATTTCATGCAGATTTGGCTAGGGCAAGCTCATCGCCCATTTTTTGAAAAAGGCTGTGCGTTAACCATTGGCAATTTTGATGGTGTGCACCAAGGGCATAAGCATATTTTAAAGCGATTGCAACAAGAAGCAAAAGCCAGAAATTTGCCAGCAGTGGCGATGGTTTTTGAGCCACAGCCCAAAGAGTTTTTTGCCGACAAAATAGGTTTTGATAAACCACCTCGTTTATCGCCATTGCGCGATAAACTGCGTTTATTGGAAGCAACATCTTGTTTGGATGCGGTGTGGGTGCAACGCTTTAACCAAAGTTTTGCCAATATTGATGCCAATCATTTTATTCAAGAAACATTGATTAATACTTTGCAGACCCAATATTTATTAATCGGGGATGATTTTCGCTTTGGTGCAAAACGCCAAGGGGATTTTGACTTGTTAAGTGCGCAAACCGCATTTGAAACCGAGAAAACCCCTTCTTTTTTGGTGGAAAACATTCGTGCTTCCAGTACGGTTATTCGTGAAGCCCTGAATGATGGCAATATCGAAGCTGCCAATAAATTATTGGGGCACGATTACATTTTATCGGGTAAGGTGAAGCACGGTAAGAAATTGGGGCGTACCATTGGCTGTCCAACAGCCAATATTGCCTTGCCTGATTATGATTATCCATTATCAGGCGTGTTTGTGGTTGAAGTATGGGGTGAATTTGGTCGGCGCCGTGGCGTGGCCAGCTTTGGTGTCAACCCAACGGTTTCGACCAATAAGCGACAAAAATTAGAAGTGCATTTGTTTGACTGGAACGAATCGCTATATGGCCAACGGTTGAATGTCCATTTTGTGCACAAATTGCGTGATGAAGCCAAATTCGACAGCATAGATGCTTTGATGAAGCAAATTCATTTAGACATGGATGCAGCCCGTTTGTATGGTCATGAAGCCAATTAAATTATTGAAGTAAATACATTAGAATCGATTAAAATTAGATTGAGAAATACATGACAGACTATCGCACGACAGTGAATCTATTGGATACACCTTTTCCAATGCGTGGCAATTTGGCCAAACGCGAAGGTGCTTGGTTGAAAACTTGGTATGAGCAAAAGCGTTACCAAAAATTGCGTGAAATCGCCAAAGGTCGCCCAAAATTTATTTTGCACGATGGCCCTCCTTATGCCAATGGTGACATTCACACAGGTCATGCGGTTAATAAAATTTTAAAAGACATTATTATCCGCAGTAAAAGCTTGGCGGGTTTTGATGCGCCTTATGTGCCGGGTTGGGATTGCCACGGTTTGCCCATTGAGCACAAAGTTGAAAAAATGCATGGTAAGGATTTGTCACCAGCAAAATTCCGCGAATTGTGTCGTTCATATGCCGCAGAGCAAATTGAAATTCAAAAAGCAGGTTTCAAGCGTTTGGGTATTTTGGGTGATTGGGACAATCCTTACTTGACCATGAATTTTGTTACCGAGGCGAATATTGTTCGCACTTTGGGTCAAATCCAACAAGCAGGTTTCTTGCAAAAAGGCGAAAAACCAGTGCATTTTTGTTTGGATTGCGGTTCTGCATTGGCGGAAGCTGAAGTGGAATACCAAAACAAAGTATCACCTGCCATTGATGTGGCATTTGAATTCGCGGATTCTGCGGCACTGAGTCAAGCATTTGGCGGTGTGGCCATTAATACGCCAGCATTTGCGGTGATTTGGACCACTACGCCTTGGACTTTGCCTGCTAACCGTGCGGTGAGTGTGCACCCAGAAGTGACTTATCAATTGATTCAAACTGAAAAAGGTTTGTTGGTGTTGGCACAAGATTTGGCAGAATCAGCATTAGAGCGTTATGGTTTAACGGCTCAAGCTGTGTTGGCTGAAACCTTGGGTGAGAAATTGGATTTATTGGCGTTGAATCACCCATTTTTGGCCAAACAAGTGCCTGTTATTTTGGGGAATCACGTGACCACTGATGCGGGTACTGGCTTGGTACACACGGCACCTGCTCATGGTATGGATGACTACAATGTGGGTCGCCAATACAATCTTGAAATTGACAATCCAGTGTTAAGCAATGGTACTTTCCGTTCTGATATGGGTGATATTGCTGGTTTGAGCGTGTGGGAAGCCAATCCTGTGATTATTACCAAGCTAGAAGCGGCTGAACGCTTGTTGGCACATAAAAAATTGGATCACAGCTATCCGCATTGCTGGCGCCACAAAACACCGATTATTTTCCGTGCCACGGCTCAGTGGTTTATTAACATGGACAAAGCAGGCAATGAAGGTTATAGCCTACGCAATAAGGCGATGCAAGCTGTTGAAGACACTCAATTCTTCCCAGCGTGGGGCCGTGCGCGTTTGGAATCCATGATTGAAGGTCGTCCTGATTGGTGTGTTTCTCGCCAACGCAGTTGGGGAACGCCGATGGCATTTTTCACCCACAAAGAAACAGGTGAATTGCACCCTCGTTCAGCTCAATTGATTGAAGAAGTTGCTAAACGCATCGAACAAAAAGGCATTGAAGCTTGGTTTGAATTGGATGCTCGTGAGTTGTTGGGTGATGAAGCCGATGTGTATGAAAAATTACCAGACACTTTAGATGTGTGGTTTGATTCTGGTAGCACCCATTATGCTGTTTTGCGCCAACGTGAAGAATTGCAATGGCCAGCTGATTTGTATTTAGAAGGCAGCGACCAACATCGTGGCTGGTTCCAATCGTCAATGTTGACCGCTTGTGCGACCATGGGTCGTGCGCCATACCATGCTTTGTTGACACACGGTTTTGTGATTGATGAGAATGGCCGCAAGATGTCAAAATCTTTGGGCAATGGTATTGAACCACAAGAAATTTGTGACACCTTGGGTGCTGATATTTTGCGCCTGTGGGTGGCTTCGTCTGATTATTCAGGTGAGTTGTCATTGTCAAAAGAAATTTTGAAACGCGTATCTGAAAGTTATCGCCGTTTACGCAATACCATTCGTTTCTTATTGGCCAATTTGTCTGATTTCAACCCTGCTACTGATATGGTGGCAACAGAAGATATGTTGTCTTTGGACCGCTACGCATTGGTATTGACCAAAGCCTTGCAAGACAAGCTCAAAGATGACTTGTTCCCACGCTATACTTTCCATGTGGCAGTACAAGAAATTGTACAGTTCTGCTCAGAAGACATGGGTGCATTCTATTTAGACATTATCAAAGACCGTTTGTATACCACCCAAGCCAATAGCCATGCTAGACGCAGTGCGCAAACCGCTTTGTATCATCTAACCAAGAGCTTGGTATTAATCTTGGGTCCAATTTTGTGCTTTACAGCCGATGAAACATGGGAAGTCTTAACAGGTAATGCAGATGATAGCGTGTTGTACCACACTTACCATGATTTGCCTGTTGTTGCCGATGAAGAAGAAGTGAGTGCTGCATGGGATACCATTCGCCAAGTGCGCTTGGTTGCCAATAAAGAAATTGAAGCTTTGCGTGCAGCTGAAGCCGTGGGTTCATCTTTGCAAGCGGCGATTACCATTCATGCCCCAAGCGCTGTGGCCAATGTGCTACGTACCTTAGGCGATGAAGCTCGTTTTGCTTTCTTGGTGTCAAGTGTGACCGTTGTGGATGCTGATGAACTCAGTGTTGTAGCAGTTGCAAGCAATGGTGAGAAATGCGAACGTTGCTGGCACTATACCAATGATGTTGTTCACAATGATGTACACGAAGGCGTGTGCGGTCGTTGTGTTGATAACATTGATGGTGCAGGTGAAAAACGAGATTTTGTATAAACCATCATGAAGCATGTTGGGTTTTACCCAACATGCTTTTTTGTGTCCATTGATTATGGATGATAGAGAGTGCGATGAAGCAATCGATTATTGATGCAAAAAAATATTGGTTTTTGGCTGTTTTTGCCATTGTCTTGGATCAAATATTCAAATATTTGGTTTTAAAAGACTTTATTTTAGGTGAAAGGGTGTCGGTTTTGTCTGGTCTTTTGGACATTACCTTGGCGTTTAACCCAGGTGCTGCCTTTAGCTTTTTGGCTGATGCAGGTGGTTGGCAAAAGTATTTTTTCATTGCATTGGCTTTTGGTGTGAGTTTTTACTTGAGCCGAGCCATTGTTAAAAATGAATTTGCCACATGGGGAAAATGGGGCGCAAGCATGATTATTGGTGGTGCTTTGGGCAATGTTATTGACCGCGTTATTCATGGTCATGTCACTGATTTTATTTTGGTGTATTACCAAGATTGGCATTACCCTGTTTTTAACACTGCTGATATGTTTATTTGTGTGGGTGCAGCTTGTTTGATTATTGATATGTTCAAGCAACCAAAAAAAGAGCCAAAATAAACCAAGGCTACCTGAGTGTGGCCTTCAAAAATGGAATAAATCATGGAAAAAACCATTCAATTGGCCAATCCGCGCGGTTTTTGTGCGGGTGTAGACCGAGCCATTAGTATTGTTGAACGGGCACTAGAAGAATATGGTGCACCTATTTATGTTCGCCACGAAGTGGTGCACAATAAATTTGTTGTGGATGGTCTGCGTGAAAAAGGCGCTATTTTTATTGAAGAATTAAGTGATGTGCCAGAAAATTCGATTTTGATTTATTCTGCACATGGTGTGTCATTGTCTGTTCAAGAAGAAGCACAGGCACGTGGCTTTAAAATATTTGATGCCACTTGTCCATTGGTGACCAAAGTGCACAAGCAAGTACAACGCTTAAACGAAGAAACCTATCAAATTATCATGATTGGCCACAAAGGACATCCTGAAGTCGAGGGAACCATGGGGCAGGTTCGTGAAGGTGGGATGTTATTGGTCGAAACTGTTGATGATGTGGCTACTTTGACTGTGGTTGATGAAAACAAATTGGCGCATGTGAGCCAAACAACCTTGTCTGTGGATGAAACCCAAGACATTATTGACGCATTAAAAGAGCGTTTTCCCAATATCAAAAGCCCAAATAAAGAGGACATTTGCTATGCGACCCAAAACCGTCAAGATGCAGTGAAAAAACTGACTGAAAGTTGTGATGTGGTGGTGGTGGTGGGTTCTCCCAATAGTTCAAACAGTAACCGTCTGCGTGAAGTAGCGGCTTTGCGTGGTGTGGATGCTTACATGGTGGATAATGCGACATTCTTGCAAACAGAATGGTTTGAGGGCAAACAACACATTGGCATTACCGCTGGGGCTTCTGCGCCTGAGGTATTGATTCAAGAAGTGATTGCGCAAATTCAAGCATGGGGACACCAAACGATGACGGAATTAGATGGGGTTGAAGAAAGTATTGTTTTTGTTTTGCCAAAAGAATTGCGTTAATTTAGCATTATCTTGCTATTGTCTTAAAATGGATTTGTTTAAAAAATAACAGTTTAAAGACTTATGCCATAAATAAGCCAATAAGGACTTGCCAAGTTGGTTAAAATTTGGTTTAATACGCTTCTCTTCAGTGACGGCCAGATAGCTCAGTCGGTAGAGCAACGGATTGAAAATCCGTGTGTCGGCGGTTCGATCCCGCCTC